>CAMLSH010000163.1 GCA_946482625.1 uncultured Opitutaceae bacterium | reverse complement strand
CCACGCATTCTCCACGCCGATGGGCGCGCCCGGGAAACTCGCGCCGATTAGCCACCCTCGCGCAACACAGACGAGGCGCTGACCGCCGGCCGCGTCTTGAGTCCGCCCGCCCTTCAAAGCGTCGATCGCTTCCGCATCTCCGCTCAATCCATCCCCGCACTCCGCGCGCCCTCGCCACGGGTGCCGCCGACCACGGACGCCTTTTGCTCAAGCGTCTTCGTCGTCGCTTCGATCCATGCGCTCACCGTGGCAACCTGTTCGTCGGTCAGTCGGGCGTCGCGGTGTATCCAGGTATAGGATCCCAGCGGCATTTTACCGTCGGTGATCTCGTCGACGCAGGCCTCGAGCTGTCGCTTCGCGCGTTTCGGCGTCAGCTGGCCAAACTCCGAGAAATTCAGGTGCCGCTTCCCGTCGCGCACATGCTTCGCCAGCAGCCAGCCTCCCGGCTGGATCTCGGCATACCACGGGTAGCGCGTTTGATTTGAGTGACAGTCGTAACAGGCCCGCTCGACGACCCGCTTCACCTCCACTGGCGCTTCGAAGTGGGTAAACAGGTCGTCGGCTCGCAGATCCGTCTCCGGGAGGTTTTTCGGCGGGCGGATGAACTGCATCCCGGCGAACGCGACCAGCAATACGATGAAGATTTTACGGATCATGACGGATAAGGCTTCTCCAACCTCGGCTCGGTTTCGCGCCGCTGAAAGTCACGCGCCGTAACAACCCTGTTACGCTTGAAGCGTGGAGCGGACGCCGCCCGTTTCAGATCCTGCTGCCGCCATGAAAAAAATAGCCATCGCTCTATTTGCACTCGCGCTACCCCAGATTTCCTGGGGACAGCTGATCTTCTTCGAAGCCCACCTCAACGGTCCGCAATCCGGCACCAACAGCCCGGGTACCGGCTTCGCATCCGGCTCCGTAGATGTCTCCACGTTTTTCTTCACCCTCGATTACACCTTCAGCGATCTTCTCGCGCCTCAGACCGCCGCCCACATCCACCGTGGCGCCGCAGGCACGAACGGCCCTGTCGTGATCGGCGCGCCGACCTTTCCCCTCGGTTCACCGGTTCATTTCACAACCACTATTAACGCCAGTATCCTGAACGATCTGCTCGCCGAAAACCTCTATCTCAACATTCACACGCAACTCTTCCGGGGAGGCGAAATCCGCGGCCAGCTCGTGGCCGTACCCGAGCCGTCCACCTATGCGCTCGCCGGAGCCGCCGCGCTTTGTCTGGTGATCATTCACCGCAAGCGCCGAAAACGCCTCACGACGAGCGCGTCCACGTAACACCCTCCGCGCAGCAAACACTCGGTTTCGCCGCACGTCCCCGCCGATATAGGGCCTGAGCTTGCTCAGCGCCGGCTCGAAATACCCCAGAGGTGCCGACTACGCTCGGGCCCTACATGCGGAATCGGGACGCCCCGAATTCCGCACGCTTGCGGCGGCGCCAGTCTCGTTTAGGAAACCGCCATCATGCGTATCCTCGTGGTGGAAGATGAAGCGCAACTCGCGCGACACATCTCCAGTGCCCTCACCCGCCGCGGCCATGTGCCGACCGCACGTCACGACGGCCTTGACGCCCTCCAGACTGCGCTTGAGACCCCGCACGATCTCATCGTTCTCGATTTGAATCTCCCGCGGCTCGACGGTCTCGCGGTCCTCGCCCGCCTTCGCGATGCCAACTGCACCGCCCGCGTCCTCATCCTCACCGCCCGCAGCGAAGTCGAACACCGTATCAAAGGTTTGAATGCCGGCGCCGACGACTATCTCGCGAAGCCGTTTTCCATGGACGAACTCGTCGCGCGCGTGGAAGCCCTTGGCCGCCGCGGCACCACGCCCAGCGCCGCCGATCTCCTCAAAGTCGCGGATCTCACCATGGACGTGCAACACCGCCGCGTCATGCGCTCCGCCCATCCCATCGCGCTTTCGCCCCGCGAATTCGATGTCCTCCAACTCCTCATGCAGGAACCCGGCCGGGTCTTTTCCCGCACTGAACTCTGCGAGCGCGTCTGGCAGCGCGATCACGAATACGACACGCGCACGGTGGAAATTTTCATCACCCGCCTCCGCCGCAAAGTGGACTCCAAGTTTACGCCTCCTCTCATCCACACCTGCCGCGGCATCGGCTACACCCTGAGCGACATGCCCCACGCCGGCTCGAGCGCCCCTTTTCCCAAATAACGCCCTCGTTTTCCGTATCCGCCCCGTTCGCACAGTCGCTCCAGTCGCCATGCTTCTCCTCCGCCCGCTTTTCCTACTGATCGCCCTTGCCTTTGCGAACAACGCCGTCGCCCAAGCCTCCATCGAAGGTCATGTCGAACTGCCGAAAACCAAATCGGCACCCGTGATGAACAAGCGCTACGAGATCGTCGCCAAGAGCGGCGTTCTCGCCACGAACCCGCCGCTCGCCGTCGTCTACCTCGAAGGCGTTTTCCCAAAGGCCGAAGTCCCCGCAGTCGCGCAAATGATCCAGAAGGACCTCACCTTTTCCCCGTCGCTGCTGCCGATCCGCCTGGGCACGAAGGTCGAGTTCCCCAACGAGGACGAAGCCTACCACAACATTTTCTCCTACTCCGCGCCGAAGCGCTTCGATCTCGGTCGCTACCGCGCCGACGAGCGTCCAGTTCCTTTCCAGGTATTCGACACGCCAGGACTGGTCACCCTCCGCTGCGATGTCCACGAACACATGCGCGCCCTCATTCTCGTCCTCGACACCCCGCATTTCGTGCTGACCGATCCCGCCGGCAACTTCCGCCTCACCGGCATTCCGCCCGGCCGTTACGTCCTCAAAGCATGGATCAACAGCAAAACCACGCTTGAGCAACCCGTGGAACTCGCCGCCGACACGGTCGCACAGCTTAACTTCCCGTGACACCCCCGCCCGCCCCCGGGAAAACCAGTTTCGCGAGCTTTCGCTCGAAGCTTCTGATCGCGATGATGCTGGTGGTCGCTGCGATCACCGCGCTCGCCGTCTACTTTGCCGAACGCAACGCCGCCGCCAACGTCGAGGCCGCCCTCCAGCGCGAATTCCAAAGCGACCTCGCCGTCCTCCACAGCCGCCAGGAAATCCGCCACGCCGCGCTCGTGGAACGCTGCCGCGCACTCATCCGACGCCCGCGCATCCACGCCGCCCTTGAAGACAACGCGCTCGACCTGCTCTACCCCACCGCGAAAGACGAACTTCGCGACCTGATGGGCAACACCTCCGGCCCCGTCGCCGACCCGGTCGCTCCCGCACTGCGCGCGCAATTCTACCGTTTTCTCGATCGCCAGGGCGCCCTCATCGCACCCACCAACAACCGCGACGTCGGCCCGCTCACACCGACCGAGGAATCCAGCCTCTCCCTGCCGTCTCCCCCCGAGCGTCCACAGACCGGATACCTCGCCCGAAAGGCCGCAGGCGCCGGCACTGACGAAGCGACGATCACCGAGATCATCGCAATGCCGATATTCTCTCACGAAAACGGCGAACTCATCGCCGCGCTCGTCCTGGGCTTCGAGCCTTTCGAGTTCGCGAGCGGCCGCCCTACGCGCGGTCTTAAAAGCGGCATCTGGCTCGACGGCCGGCTCCATCTGCCGGCGATCACACCATCGGCCCGCACACAGATCGCCGCGAAAGTCACCCAGGCAATCGCCAGCCAATCCACCAGCCCCGCCCCGAACCGGCTGGTCGTTTCCGTGGACGGCGCACCTCACCTGCTCTTCTACAAAACCCTTAATCCCGGTTCGCTTTTTCCTCCCGCTTACGAGGTCAGCCTCTACCCGCTCGCCCCCCTCCACGCCCGCCAGCGGCAGCTCCGCTGGCAGGTAGTCGGAACGGGGATACTCCTGCTCGTCGCCGGCCTTGTCGCGAGCCAGTTTCTCGCCCTGCGCCTGTCCGGTCCCGTCGAAAAACTCGCCCGCGACTCCGACGAGAACTTCGTCCAACGCCAGCGCGCCGAGGCCGCCCTCGAGCACACCAGCGAAGAGCTCCAGCGCTCCGCACGTTTCTCCGCCGACGCTTCCCACCAGCTCAAGACCCCTGTCGCCGTCCTCCGTGCCGGCCTCGAAGAACTCCTCAGCCGGCCCAATCTCACGCCCGCCGAGTGCAACGAGGTCGCCGCGCTCATCCATCAAACGTATCGCCTCGCCAGCGTTATCGAAGACCTGCTGCTCCTCTCCCGAATTGACGCCGGCCGCGTGCAAATCGATTTTTCCAACGTCAATCTCACCCGGCTTATCGAAGGCTGGCTGGACGACCTCAGCGCGCTTCCCGATCCGCTCAATCTGCGCGTAAGCACGCAAATCCCACCCACCGTCACCATCGCCGGTGAGCAACGCTACCTCACCCTCATCCTCCAAAACCTCCTGGAGAATGCGCGTAAGTACAACCGCCCCGACGGCCGCATCCGCATCGCGGTGAACGAGCTCGATGGCTGGGCCATCCTCATCATCGGCAACACCGGCCGCCCGATCCCGCCCGAGATGCACACGCACATCTTCGAGCGCTTCCATCGCGGCTCGATGGGCGAAAACGTCCCCGGTCATGGCCTCGGCCTCAACCTCGCGCGGGAACTGGCGCGTATCCACGGTGGCGATCTCGTGCTGACTCGCTCGGACGAAGACTGGACAGAATTCGAAGCGCGCTTTCGCTTGAGCGTGCGGGGCCGGCCCATTCCCGCGTGACACCATGAACCGTCCCGTCGCCTTCCGCGCCCTCCTGCTCGCCTCCCTGGCGTGCACCCACGCGGTCAGCGGCTTCTTCGACGAATCTCCCGTCATCAGCCTGTTCGATGATCGCGTGCGAGCCCGCCTCAGCGGCACGGCAGATATCGAGGGTTACTGGTTCGAAAAACCGGCGCCCGGGCTCCTCTTCACGCCCGACGATCATCTCTTCAATCCCCGCCTCACGCTTTTTTTCGACGGCCAGCTCGGCTCTCATTTCTACGCCTTCGCGCAAGCGCGCATCGACCGCGGCTTCGATCCCGGTAACCGCGACCTTGAGTGCCGGCTCGACGAATACGTCCTCCGTTTCACGCCGGGAGAAGAAGGCCGCTTTAACATCCAGATCGGTCAATTCGCCACCGTCGTCGGTAGCTGGGTCTCCCGTCACGGCTCATGGGAAAATCCCTTCGTCACCGCGCCCGTCGTGTACGAAAACGTCATCGGGATTTGGGACCTCACGCCTGCACCTTCAATCAACACCTTGCTACGCTGGGCATTTGTCCGGCCGGGCGGAACCCCTGAGTCCGAATTCTCCGAAAAGGCGATGCGTATCCCCGTCATCTGGGGCCCGAGCTACGCCACCGGCGCGGCGGTCGCCGGCAAGTTGTGGAAGATCGAATACGCCGCCGAAATCAAAAACCAAGCGCTGTCCGCCCGCCCCGATCACTGGAGCGTCGCCGACGCGCAATGGCAGCATCCCACGGTGAGCGGCCGTGTCGCCTACCGCCCGAGTCCGACCTGGACGTTCGGCGTTTCCGCGAGTTCGGGGTCCTACCTTTCGCCCGACGCGCAGTCATCGCTCGCCCCGGGTCGCGACCCCGGCGACTACCGCCAGCGTCTGCTGGCGCAGGAGATTGGTTTCGCCTGGCGTCACTGGCAGCTCTGGGCCGAGACCTTCCAGGCACGCTTCGAAATTCCCGGCGTCGCCGATGTCGACGTCTTCGCGTGGTACGTGGAAACGAAATACAAATTCACGCCGCAGTTCTTCGGCTCCCTCCGCTGGAACGAGCAGGTCTTCGGGCATGTTCCCGACCCGCGCGGCGGACGCATCCGCTGGGGGCGCAATCTTCGCCGCCTCGATCTCGCGCCCGGCTACCGTTTCTCTGCCAACACCCAGCTGAAACTTCAGTTCAGTTTGCAGCATGAGGAGTCGACGAGCGACGCCTGGAGTCATCTCGTCGCCGCGCAATTCACCGTGAGGTTTTAGTCGCGGTCAGTCCACTCGGCGACCGCCGCGAGCACGCGGGCTGACTACGCACACGGGTAACAACCCCGTTACGCTAACCGGCTTTCGCGCGCGTCTCCGTTCCCTACTCATTGCGCGCCATACGACCGGTCTGCTGAAACCAGCCGCGTCGTGCTTCCAGGACGCCCATGAATCTTCGACGAGATACCCTCCCCCGCTTGCTACGCTGGTTGCGCGCCCGCATCCGCCTCCTGGCTACGCCTTCTCGTCGACGCAGCACCATCATCGCCACGGCCATCGGGACCCAGCTGCTCATCTCCTGCGCCATCACCTCCAATCGCACCATCGTCGCTCCGCCAACCATCGCCGGAGCGACTTTCGTCGGCGCCGCCGAATGCCGGCAGTGCCATCAAGACATCGCCAGCGGCTTCCACGATGCCACGCATGCGCGCCTCCAGGGCTCCGAGGCGGGCAAAAACATTTCCTGCGAAGCCTGTCATGGCCCGGCCAGTACGCACGTCCAGACCGGCGGCGCCGCCGGCACGATCGTCAACCCGCGTAGCTCTCCTGAGGCGTGCTTCCAATGTCATCTCGACAAACGCGGTGAGTTCGCCCTCCCGCACGGTCATCCGGTGCTCGCCGGAAAGATGTCCTGCACCGACTGCCATAATCCTCATCAAGGCGACGCCGTCATGGGGGCCGGCACCCAGCTCGCTTCGATGAACGAGACCTGCCTCAAGTGCCACGCTGCCCAGCGCGGCCCATTCGCGTTTGAGCACGAGGCTTTGCGCGATGGCTGCGTCACCTGCCACAACCCCCACGGTTCGGTGAATGAGAAGATGCTGAAAGCGCGCAATCAATCGCTGTGCTTCCAGTGCCATTTTCAACAACAGGCTCCGGGCGGGCAGCTCTTGATTGGCGGCATCGATCACCGCCCGTTCCTCGCTCGCGGCACCTGCTGGACCGCTGGCTGCCACGAGGCGATCCACGGCTCCCACGCCAACTCATCTCTACGTTACTGAGCTCGACTCACCCCACTCATCCATGAAAACGCCCCCACTTCGCCCTGCTCTGCTCGGCTTCGTTTTCAGCTTTGCAGCTTCGCCCATTTTCGCCGCCGCTCCGGCGGTCGTCGAAGAATCCTCCGCGCCATTCGTCGAGGGGAGCATCTCCGTTTCTGGAGGCGGCACTTTTCTGGACGGGAACCGCGCCGCGTTTGAACAACGTTTCCGCACCGAGAAATCCGGTTTCGGTGGCTTGGAGTCTTTGCGCTACCGGCGCGAAGGCGATCACTCCTCGTTCGCCCTCGACAGCCATCTCATCGCCGGCGACGCCGACTATGGTCTCAGCGGACAGTGGACCTATTGTGAAACGTCGTACGTAGACTTTGGTTACCGTCGTTACCGGATTTTCTACGACGGCTCGGGCGGTTACTTCGCTCCGTCTGCGTCCTTCTTCCCAATCTACGACGACAAACTCCACGTCGACCGTGAACGACTCTGGCTGGAGATCGGTTTCAAGCCCACCGATCTGCCTCGTCTGAAACTCCGCTACGAGCGCCTGACCCGCCAGGGTCTCAAGCCCTCCTCCGAGTGGGGCGACACCAATCTCACCGGCAATCGCGGTGCGCGTGCCATCGTCCCCAGCTTCCTCGAACTCGATGAAGCCCGCGACATCGTCTCCCTCGACGCGGATCACGAAACTGAAGATTCCCGTTGGGCCGCCGGCTTGCGCTATGAGCGTACGTCCCTCGACAACGCCCGCCAGAATTTCCGTCGGCCCCAGGAACCCGCCGCTCGCGCGGTCACCACGACCGATGTCACCAGCAGCGATTTGTTCAGCGCGCACGGCTACTACGAGCGCCGTTTCAGCCCGCGACTACTTGCCTCCGCCGGAGCCATCACCACCGCGCTCGATACCAACATCGAGGGCGACCGCATCTACGGCCCCGACTACAATCCCGTCTTCAACCCGCTCCTCGCGAGCCGCCAGCCGGCCGACCTCGGATTCCTCGATCTCACCGGCGGCACGCGCCTGAAACAGCACGTCTTCAACCTCACCGCCGTCCATCAGCCCAGCGAGCACTGGCGTATCCGCCCCGCCATTCGCTACGAGAACCTCCAGACCGATGGCATGTCGTCGTTCATCGCGACCAACGT
>CAMLSH010000162.1 GCA_946482625.1 uncultured Opitutaceae bacterium | reverse complement strand
TTCCGTCGGCGTGGCGCTCTGCGCACGGTGAGAGCGATACGTTTCTGGCGACGCCACACCCCGACGGTTACATCGCCGTCCTGCCGCCCGCTGAAGTGGAGAAGCTTTACGAGAAGGCTTCACAGAAGGCCCTGACCGATCGCGACGCGCAGGATGCGTTTGCCCGGTTCTTCGCTGCTTCGCTCGCGTTTACCTTCGACAAGCAAGGGCGCATCGGAATCACCGACGAGTTGCGCCGGCACGGAGCGATCGAGAAGGACGCGGTCTTGGTCGGTTCGCTCAACAAGTTCAGTATCTACAGCCCAGCCCGTTGGGCCCAAGTCGAGCAGAGGACGGCCGGAGACAACTTCGGCGATCTCATGCGACGCATCGGGATTTAACCACCATGAGCAACGACTCCAAATGGTCCGGCGTCCGACTCTCAGGTTTCGCGGCGGCCTGCCTCTGGCATCGCCGTCTTGTTCGCACGAACGCTCTGAATTACGTGCGTATCCGCCCACGCCTTTCAGCCGAGTTGGTCGTCAACTCGATCCTTCGCGACAGCGCCCGATCTTCAAACGCGCCAGGGAGGGCCGACGACAGCCGTCATGCTGCTTGAGGCAGAGTGTGCTCCCATGCCGACCGGTCATCAACCCGTTCTGCTGCGCGAGGTCGTCGACCTGCTCGCGCCCAAGCCGGGTGCGCGCATTCTCGACGGCACGTTCGGCGGCGGCGGGCATACCCGGGCGATCCTCGACGCGGCGGAGAACGTCAGTGTGGTCGCGTTCGACCGCGATCCCGCCGCGCTTCCCCGTGCGGAGTCGCTGAAAGCTGAATACGGCCCGCGCTTCGAGTTGATCTCGTCCGACTTCGGCCGGCTCGCAGAGTGCGCGACCGGCGAGTTCGACGGCGCTCTCTTCGATCTCGGGCTTTCCTCGTTCCAGCTCGACGAGCCCGAGCGCGGTTTTGCCTTCCGTCATGATGCGCCCGCCGACATGCGCATGGACACACGCGCAGGCGTGCCCGCCAGCGTGTGGCTGGAGACGGCCACCGAGGAGATGTTGGTGCATGCGATCCGCGGATACGGTGAAGAGGACAACTGGCGCCGTGTGGTGCGCGCGATCATCGCCGCCCGCGGTACCGGCGCCCTGAGCCGCACCGCGTCGCTGGCCAACGTCATCGCCGAGTCGATTCCCGCGCGTGAGCGTCACGCCTCGAAGATACACCCGGCAACGCGCTCCTTCCAAGGCATCCGTATCGCGGTGAACGACGAACTCGGCGCCATCGAGCGCGCGCTGCCCGCCGCTTTCGCGAAACTTCGCGCGGGTGGGGTGCTCTGCGTGATCAGCTTCCACTCGTTGGAAGATCGGATCGTGAAACAGTATTTCCGCCGCCTCAGCGGCCAGCCGGAAGGCGCGAACGATCATCGTCCGCAGCAATTCCGTGAAAAATTTGCCGAGCCGCTCACGCGCCGCCCGGTCACGCCCGGTGAGGCCGAACTCGCCGACAACCCCCGCAGCCGCTCCGCCAAGCTGCGCGCCATCCGCAAACTCTAAACCCCGTTTTCTCTTTCACCTTTTCCCGCGCCTTGCGCACCCGTCCCATGAATAAAACCGGAACCCACGCCTTTGTGAACCAGCTCCTCGTCTACACGCTGGTCACGATCTGCCTGAGCGGATCGGTCGGCCTCGCTTCCGTCTGGATGCAGCAGCAGATCGCCACCGCCAGCAACAGTATCAAGCAGCTGGAGACACGCGCCTACGAGATCGAGCGGCGCCAGCGCGAAGTGAACGCCCAGATCGCGCAAGAGCAGTCGGTCGTGAATCTCGAGGCGCGCAACCGCGAATGGAAGCTTGGCCTGGTGCAGCCCTCGGAGCAGCAGATCGAGCGCATTTCCGAGTCGCCCGAGCGCCGCCTAGCGCGCAAGCGTAACGACGAGCGTTTTGGCGTGGAGTCGCTGTCCCTTTTCCCGGTGCGTTACGCCGCAGGAGGCTCCCGCTGAAAGCCATGTCGAAGGGCTTTGCGTCCAACTACCGGATCGTGCTGCTCGCCACGTGCGTGCTGCTGATGTTCGGCGGCGTGGCCACCCGGCTGGTTTTCTTGCATGTGGTTGATCGCGCCCAGCTGGTTCAGCACATCGAGAAAGTCCGCCGGCAGATCGAAGTCGAAAACGCGGTGCGAGGCGACATCGTTGACCGGCGCGGACGCGTCCTCGCGACCAGCCGCACGATGATCGAGCTGGCGGTGGACCCACAGGTCCTGCGCAAACAAGACGAGGCCAAGTGGCCCGAGCTGGCGCGTCTGATCGGCATGCCGCTCTATGAGATGACCACGATTTTTAACACCAAGGTCAGCGTGGTCGATCCGGGCGATCCGGATGCGCGCCAGCGCGTGATCCAGTGGGCGAAACTTCGCGAAGAAATTTCAGAGAGCCTCTACGACCAAGTCATCGCGCTGGGCATCAAGGGCGTTTACGGCACGCGCGCCTACACCCGCACATATCCACAAAATCGGCTCGCGGCCCATCTCGTCGGTTTCGTGAACAAAGAAGGCACGCCGGCGACCGGCATCGAGCACTACGCTGATTTCTACCTGCGCGGTCAGAACGGCTGGTATGAGACCGAGAAGGACGGCCTTCGCCGTGAGATGGCGCAGTTTCGTACCCGCCATGTTCCGGCGACCAACGGCTACAACGTGATGCTGTCCATCGACTCGGTCGTGCAGAGCTGGGTGGAGGATGAGCTCGATTCGGTGGTGCAGAAGTTCAATCCGGACAGCGCGGCCATCATCGTGAGCGACGCCGCCACCGGCTTCCTGCTCGCGATGGGAAACTATCCGACGTTCAACCTGAACGAATTTGGCAAGGCGCCGATGGAGGCGCAGAAAAACTATGCGATCTCCAGCCAGATCGATCCTGGCTCGACCTTCAAAATCGTGGCGGCGTCCGGTGCACTTGAAGAAGGACTCGTCACGCCGCAGACCCGCTTCGACTGCATGCAACCAGTCGTCGAATACATGGGAAAGCCCCGCCGGTTGATGAACGATGACCACACGTACGATCACGCACTCACGGTCAGCGAGATCATCGCGCAGTCTAGCAATCGCGGCGCGACGTTGCTCGCGATGAAACTCGGGGACCAGCGTTTCTACGATTATGCGCGCGCGTTCGGCTTTGCGGAGAAGACCGGCTTCCCGCTGATCGGCGAAATCAGCGGCGTGCTGAACGACCCGAAAAAATGGAGCGGCAGCGACATCACGCGCATCCCCGCGGGATATTCGGTCAGCGCGACGCCGCTGCAGATCCACTATGCGATGGGCGTGATTGCCAGCGGCGGCGTGTTGCACCGGCCGCAGTTGATCAGCGAAGTGAGCATGCCCTCGGGCGAACGTTTTCATCGGTTCGGTTCCAGCGTGGTTCGTCGCGTGATTTCGGAAAAGACCGCTCAGGAGATGGCCCTCATGTTGCGCGGCGTGCTCACTGAAGGCACCGGCAAGGTCGCCGAGATTCCCGGATACCAGATCGCGGGAAAGACCGGCACGGCGCAGAAGTTGGTCGATGGGCGCTACTCCGACCGCCACCACGTCGGCTCATTCGTGGGTTTCTTTCCGGCAAGCGCGCCGCGCGTTGTCATCACCGTGATCGTCGACAACGGCCGCTTGCCCAAGGGCAAGGACGCGTACGGTTCGGTCGTTGCGGCGCCCAGTTTCAAAAATCTCGCGGGAAAATTAATCCCGTATCTCGACATTAAGCCGGTGGAGGTCGCTCCGACGCGCCCGCTGCTGGCCGTGAGAGGAGTCCGGCCATGATCGGTTATTTGACGCAGGATTATCCTCTCATCAGCGCCTTTCGCGCTCAGCCGGTTGGCCGCACGCGAAAGCGGGTTAACGTGGAACAACGTATCTTTAAAATGGCCCCGAAACTGTCCGACTATTTTGGCGACGGTGAAATCCTCGCCAGCAAAGGCACGCTTGACCGGCCTATCTCCGGACTGGTGATGGACAGCCGTCGTGTCGTGCCGGGGACTCTCTTCTTCGCGTTGCCCGGGCTGCGCACGGATGGTTCCGGATACATCGACGAAGCGATCGCGCGCGGCGCTGTTGCCATAGTCACGGGAAAAATGCCCCCGGTCGTTCCCGCCAAGGTCACCTTCATCCAAGTGGCTGATCCGCGCGCGGCGCTCGCACGCGTGGCGCAGCGTTATTACCGCTTTCCCGATCGCGACATGGCGGTCGTCGGCGTGACCGGTACCAACGGCAAGACCACGGTCTCGCACCTCATCAAGCACCTGCTCAACGGCGATCAGCGCGTCGGTCTCATTGGCACGATCAACTACGATCTTGGTGCGCGCACGGTGCCGTCCTTCAAGACCACGCCCGAGTCCGTGGATATTTTCGGCATGCTCGCCCAGATGCGCGACGCCGGCTGCCGTCAGGCGGTGATGGAGGTCAGCTCGCACGGTATCGATCAGCAGCGCGTGCTTGGCCTGCAGTTCAGCGCCGCTGTATTCACCAACCTGACGCGCGATCACCTCGATTATCACAAGACGCTCGACGCGTACTTCGACGTGAAGACGAAGCTTTTCACCGGCGGCACAGGCCCGGAGCCGAAGCTAGCCATCGTCAACATCGACGACCCGCACGGCGAGCAGTTGGTCAGCCGCGTGCCGGCCAGCGTACGCTTGGTTTCCTACGGCGAAAATCCCCGTGCGCAGGTTCGCGCGGAGAACGTTTCGCTCAACTTCAAGAACACGACCTTCACGCTCGTGTGGCCGGGCGGCTCGATGCAGGTCGATAGCCCGCTGATCGGCCGCTACAATGTCAGCAATCTCCTCGCCGCCGTCGCCACCGCGTGGGCGCTCGGTCGCGATCCGCTCGTGATCCTCGCCCGCCTCAAGTCCTTCAAAGGCGTCGCCGGTCGCATGGAGCGCATCGAAGAAGGCCAGTCCTTCAACGTGCTGGTGGATTACGCGCACACCGACGACGCGCTCCGCAATGCGCTCGGGATGCTCCGCGCGATCACGCCGGGCCGCCTGCTCGTCGTCTTCGGCTGCGGCGGCAACCGTGACCGCGCCAAGCGGCCGATGATGGTGCGCGCCGTGCAGGAAGTCGCCGACTTTGCGTTTGCCACCGCCGATAATCCCCGCGGCGAAACGCTCGTGCAGATCTTCGCCGACATGAAGGAAGGCGTCACCGCGCCCGAGAAGATCACGTGGATCGACGACCGCCGTCGCGCGATCAGCCTGGCGCTCGATATCGCCAAACCCGGCGATTGTTTGCTCATCGCGGGAAAGGGCCACGAGTCGTATCAAGAATTTGCCGACACTGTCATACCCTTCGACGATCGTCAGACCGTCCGTGAACTGATCGGCATCAAGACGCTCAAGCCCGAGGCTCGGAGCTGACGCTTTCCTTACCCCACCATGCCGTCGTTCGCACCCGCCTATCTTGCCACCTGGACCGGAGGTCACTGGACCTCAAAGCCTGCGCTCCCGCTAGCCGGGTTTACGCAGGACACCCGCCAGCTGCGCGCCGGGCAGGTCTTTGTCGCGCTGCGCACCGACAAACGTGACGGTCACGACTTTCTGACTACGGCGATGGCGGCGGGGGCCAGCGCTGCGCTGGTGAGCCGGCCCGATCCTGCGCTGGCGCTTCCTCAGCTCGTGGTGGACGATCCGCTCCGGGCGTTTCAAGCGATCGCTCGCGAACATCGCCGGGCGTTCCGTGGCGCGGTCGTCGGCGTGACCGGCAGCTGTGGGAAAACCTCCACCAAAAATCTCCTCGCGCGTCTCTTGGGCGGCGAACCGCTCGTCCTCGCGACCGAAGGAAACCTGAACAACCACATCGGCGTGCCGCTCACGTTGACGCGTCTTGAACCCGGCGGCCACGAGTCAGCGGTGATCGAGGCGGGGATCAGCGGTCCCGGCGAAATGGATGTCCTCGGCGGAATGATCGAGCCCGACTACGGCATCGTGACGCTCGTCGCGCCTGCGCACACCGAGGAACTCGGCGGACTGGCCGGCGTGGCCCGCGAGAAGGCCGTTTTGCTGCAACACGTGCGCCCCGGTGGGTTGAGTGTGTTTCCGAAGCAGTGCTGGGATTTCCACGCGTTTCAGGACCTGCCTCAGCAAAGCGTCGTGCTCGTTCCCGAAGGCGAATCCGTACATGCGCCGCGCTCGGTAACGCTTCGCGTCCGGGTATCGCCGACGAGCACGGAGATCGTTCTCGGTGGGCGCCGGCATTTCGATTTTCGCCGCGTGAGTCGCGGCATGGCGGAGAATGCGGGCCTCGCGATCATTCTCGCGTCGGAGCTCGGCGTGACAGACGACGCGATCCAGCGCTCGCTCGACGATTGGCAGCCGGCGAAGTGGCGCGGTGAGTTTCGGCACGACGGAAAACGGCTGCTGTACTTGGATTTCTATAACGCGAACCCGGCGTCGATGAACGACGCGCTCGATGCGTTTGCCTCGATCGTTCCCGCGAACGAGCCGCGGCTCTATGTCCTCGGCTGCATGGAAGAGCTGGGCATCGAGGCGGCGAGTTATCATCGGGAGCTCGGCAACCGTCTCCGCCTGCGCCCGCAGGACAGCGCGTTCGTGATCGGCGGTCATGCGGTCGATGTGGTCGCTGGCGTGGCCGACGCGGGTTTTTCGACTGAGAACATCGAGATTGTGAATACGCTGACGCCGGTCGCCGCGCGGATCGCGGGCTTTAACGGCGCGGTCTTCATGAAGGGCAGCCGGCGCTACGAACTGGAAAAAGCGCTGCCCGCCGGAGCGGAGGACTCGCCGCGGGCAGGCGCGGGCGGTTCGTTCACCGGCGGCGCCGGTTCCAGTGTGGGTGCGGGGGACGGCACGCGCTCCGCGTTCAGCATGGTTTCGACCGCCACGCCGTTGAGCTGGCATTTCCGCGGAGCGGCTCCCGGTCCGGTCCGCTCGAGCGCATTTCCCTTCATCTGATCTTTTCAATGCTCAGTTATCTCGCCGATTTTGAGGAGTATTTCGGTCCGCTGCGTGTGCTGCGGTATCTCACGCTGCGCACCTTGCTCGCGGCGGGAACTGCGACATTGATCGGCTTCATGCTCGGTCCGTGGCTGATCCACCGGTTGAAGGTGCTGAAATTTGGCCAGCACTACGACGACGACCGCACGGGCGAACTCGCGCAGAAGTTCGACAAGAAGAACACGCCGACGATGGGCGGATTGCTCATTTTTGGGTCGGTATTTCTCAGTACGTTTTTGTGGGCGCGGCCGAATGTGTGGATCGCGGTCGCCATGTTCGTTTATGCTGCGCTGACGGCGGTGGGCTATCGCGACGACTACCTGAAGGTCGTGCATAAAAACCGCGACGGCATCTCGTCGCGCGAGAAGATGCTCTGGCAGACGCTGATCACGATCGCGGCGTTGATCGCATTGCTCTGGCACCCGATGAGCTCGGTGAAAATTCGCGAGCTGTGGGTGCCGTTTCTGAAGGATCCGGTCTGGATCTTCGCCGGAGGGTTCGGCTTGGTCGCGTTGTTCGTGTTGATCTTTTTCTGGATCGTGGGCTTCAGCAACGCCATCAACCTGACCGACGGGCTCGATGGACTCGCAGTGGGCTGCACCATCACAGTCGCTCTGGTTTATGGGATCATGGCGTACGCGGCGGGAAATTTTCGCATCGCGGACTATCTGCTCATCAGTCACGTGCCCGGTACCGGCGAACTCGCGATTGTCTGCGGCTCGCTAGTCGGAGCGGGGCTTTCGTTCCTCTGGTACAACTCGCACCCGGCCGAGGTGTTCATGGGCGACACGGGCTCGCTCGCCTTGGGCGGTTTGATCGGCGTGATCGCGTTTATGGTGCAGCAACCGTTCACGCTGGTGATCGTCGGCGGCGTGTTCGTTGCGGAGGCGACTTCGGTGATCGTCCAGGTCGGCTATTTCAAATTTACGAAGCGGCGTTTCGGCGAGGGCCGGCGGTTTTTCCGCATGGCGCCGATCCATCATCATTTTCAAAAACTCGGCTGGCCGGAGACCAAGGTCGTGGCGCGTTTCTGGATCATCTCGCTGATCTGCGCGCTCGCCGGACTCGGCACGCTGAAACTGCGCTAA
>CAMLSH010000161.1 GCA_946482625.1 uncultured Opitutaceae bacterium | reverse complement strand
AACGCACCCCCCAAGGCCGCATCCTCACCACCAAAGGCTACCACGCCGTCGGCCTCAAAGCCGCCGTCAGCAGCGACCAAGGCTCGCTGCTTTGAATCGGTGACCCCTACGGCTTGAATGCGCTAACTCGGGTAAAATTGGTTGAGCCAGAATATGGAAACTCCCTCTTTACGAGACCTGTTCGCTGCTGATGAGAAGACGCGCCTACAGCCGTGGGAGTTCAGTGAACGGTTAGCATCCCGGCTTTACGCAAGAGTCGAAAAACACCGGGATTTTCCGCACTGGCCGAAACCAGCTCAAATCTTCTACGCGTGCTACAACCTAATTTTTCAAGTTGGGAACGGCGGTTTCGCACAAGCGGCGTACAACATTCCGCATTTATTCGATCTAGCCGCTGAAGGTTACAGCGCACTCGATCTAGAGCATTTCGCAGCCACCATTCGAGAAATCAGCCGGGCACTTCCTAAAGAACTTCGCGACCACCAATCCAAGGGACTTCAAGGACATCCAACCATCGACGACGTATTCGCACATTTTGAAGAAAGTAAGCTCGCTGCTTTTGATGGCGTTACTTCAGAGGCCTCGTGGTGGTTGGGCGACAACCTCAATGATTTCGCCCGCCAGCACAGATCTGAGTTTCTCGTTCTAGATTCAAAAGAACCGCTGTAAGCTCACCATGGATTAAAACTAACGGCGCCACACGAAACCTTCGCGCCCTTCGCCTCCTTCGCGAGCCACGCTTACGTTCTAGGTCGTCTCCGCCCGCCTCCCTTCGGCATTCGGCCTTCAACCTTCGGATTTTCCGCCGACCGCTTCGCCCACCAACTCCGCGATCCCCGGCGGCAACTGAATCGTCAGCGCCAGACGCTGCCCGTCCGCGCTCATCTTTTTCCACGTCTTGCGAATGATATCGACGAACTTCTCCCGCGGATAATCCGCGTGCTGCGCCGCGAACTCCGCGATCTCGTTTTCCAAAAACACCAGGCACGCCGCGTCCTCCAGCGCTTGCGTCCCCGCATTTGCCTTCAGCCCGGTCTTCGACACCCACGTCGCGACTTCGGCCGCCTCGGCCTCGCTCACGCCCGCCTTGAGCAACAACTCCTGCGCCCGATCCGCCTGCTTCGTGTAGAGAAAGCGCCGCCACATCAAGTATCCAACTTTCCCCTCCGGATAACTCGCCCGCGGCACCGACCACCGCTCCAGATGCTGACAACGCGCCGCGAGCCGCAACACCGCCGGCCCCTCCGGCACCAGCTTCACGACCCACGCCTCCACACGGTCCGCATAAACCAACTCCGCCGCCTTCCCCTCCTTCGTGCGAGTGGGATCAGCCGAGTGCGCTTCATCAATCAATTCACGTGCGCGTGCGTAAGGACTCAGACTCATGCCGCGATTTTCCCCATCGCACCGCGCGCCGCAAGCCCGACTCCGCAGCTCAAAACCGTCGCGGGTGGTCGCCTCGTAGTCGCGCTCCTTGGAGCGTGGCCGCCGCCCTTTCCGCGTTTCCCGTAGCCGCGCTGTCCTCAGCGTGGCCCTCCGCTCCTTCAGCCTGCGACGTCTCAACCACGTCGTAACCGACGCGGCTACACAAACCCGCGCGACCATCTGCACCTCACACACTTCGCCCCAACGCCCTTCGCCTCCTCGCACCTTTCCACATCACTCCATCCACCGCGCCGAAAACTCCTCCCGATCCACCGCCCACGCCTTCCACTTCCTCGTCCCGTTCACGGCCTCGACCAGATTGTGCGCCACAATCTTCAGATCCTCCGCGCCCCAAAAATCCCGCGCCGCCTCCGGCTCATGCCTCACCGCAATCTGCGCCACCTTGCTCAACACCACCCCGCTCATCGGCGGAATCAAGCACCCCAACGTCACGAGCACGCCCTGCAGCCGCGACAACACGCCTTTCCCGCCGACGCTGTGCTCCGTCACCACACACGCTGCCGGTTTCCCTAGCCACAGCTTCGTCCCCTCCGCCTCGGTCGCATCCTCCAAAAATTTCTGAAGCACACTGCTCCACGAATCCCAGTGCGTCCCCGTCCCAAAAACAAACCCCTCCGCCCACGCCAGCTCCGAGCGTACGTCCGTAAAACTCTTCACGACTCCCTTTTCTTTCCCTCCCAACAGCGTGCCCACGCGCACCTCCGCCTGGCCTGCGCGTGCGAGAATTTTCCGCACACGCGCCAGCGCCACCGCCGTGCTCCCGGCATCACCGGACAGCGCGGTGTTAAGAATCAGAATACGAGGACGTCGGAATCGAGTGGCCATCTGGTTACTGATACGGTTGCCCGCCGCTCACGGAACCACCAACGCCGTTGTTGAATCCGTGCCAGCCTGCGACGTCGTCTTTCCCCGTGGCACAAGGTTCTTCGCTAGAAACGCCTCGATGGCCGTGTACAGTTCCACCTGATTATCGAGCTTTCGAAAACCGTGCGCTTCACCCCGCTCAATCTGCTTCTCATGCGGCACCCCGAATTTTTTTAACTCGGCGATCAGCCGTTTCGACTGCGCAACCGAAGCGACCATGTCCTCACTTCCATGCGCCACAAAAACAGGGATCTTGATCTCGTCTACATGGCGGGCCGGAGAAATGCGGTCGAACTTCTCCTGGTTTTTTAATGGGTTGCCAAGCCGGCGCCGTAACACTCCGAAATTAGCCCGCACGTATTCACTGCCGCGCGCCTCCTGCATGACTCGCTCCCAATCGAACACACCCGCGATCGTGATTGCACAGCGGTAGAGCTCCTTTTCGTAGACAGCTCCACAGAGCGCGAGATACCCGCCAAACGAGCCGCCCATGATAGCAACCCGGTCCTGATCGATCAGCCCGGTTTTCAGAAGGGTCTTCACTCCGTCGGTGACGTCGTCGTGCATTTTTCGAAAATCCCACATATCCTCTTCGGAAAATTTCCACGAATAGCCGGTCGAGCCGCGATAGTTCGGCTGGAAAACGGCGTAACCGCGGCTCGCCAGAAATTGAACTTCCGCATCCCAGCCCCAGTTGTCCCGCGCCCACGGCCCACCGTGCGGCAATACGACAAGCGGCGCCGGCTTATCCCTTGAAACACCGTCGGGCAGGGTCACATAGCCCTCGATCTCGCTGCCGTCCCGGGCCGTGTACTCGACCATCCGCATGGGGCGCATGCGCTGGGGATCAATCCAAGGGGCGACATTGGCCACAAGCGATGCCAGCTTCTTCTTCAGGTTGAGATGGTAATACGTCGTCGGTCGCACATCAGAAAAAACGCTCACGAAGAACTGATTTTCTTCCCGATCGCTGCCAATGACGCGCACGACATCACCGGGAAACTGTGCGTTAATCGCTCTTTGGATTTTTTCGTAACCAGGGTCGAACCACACGGTTTCAGGTCCGTTCTGATTGTACTGGACACCCAGCACCCGCCCGGTGCGCGGGTGCCGGTAAAAACGCTCGCCAACGATGTCGTACTTTTCGTCTCGAAACAATTTTTCTCCTAAAACCCCCTTCACGGCATCGAAGCGATGCAACGCGCGCGGGCTCTTCTTTTCCTGCGAAATATAAACCAGCAGCTCACCCTGTGCATCGCCGACGGCAGCGACCACCACGTCCTGCAAGTCGATTTTGCAGGGAATCCATTCTCCACCTTCAAGCCGGTGAATTCGCGAAACCCCATCCCAAGTCGTGACCGCAAACGCCAGTTCTCCATCCCGATCCGCCATGTATGCCATGGCCGCGCCGGGCTTCACGTCCGGATAACTGGTCACGATATCGGCGCGCAAGCCATCGTCCCCGTCCATGAAGAGCACGCCATCCTTATCCTGGGCCAACAAACTCCGGCTGGTATCTATCCGCAATACGCCGCCATCAGCCCCTCGATCTTTCGCGCTATTGCGTATCCAAACGATCATTTCGTTCGGTTTACTCCGGGGAAACCCGATAGGAATCATCACATTGTAGCGCTGTAACACGTAGCTATGACCAAACTTCCCGAGTTCCACCGCGAACAGCCCGGTGGAGTAGAGTTTGTCTTCCACAATGCTGAACACCAAGCGGCGATCGCCGAGCCACTCATAGTTACTGATGTCGAAACTTCCGCCGGCGGTGAGGCTCTCCGTTTTCTTGGATGAGAGATCAAACGAGATCAGATCGGTTCGGTCCTCCTTGCTCGAAACGATCGCCGCAAAATGTGTTCCCGCCGGATTTAACTCGGGATTCGTAAACAACCGCGGCCGGAAAAAATCCACCACCGGGATCAGTTGGTCGGTCGGGACCGGTTTCATGCGGTCCAGTGGGTTTTCTTTCTTTTTTGCGAGCGCGGGCAGCGCCAGCAGCGACAACGCAAGAAAGGAGGTCGCCCTCAACAGCCAAAGGTTCATCTCGCGATGAACGCCGCGCCCCTCCCGCGCTTCAAGCCGATACTCCGACGCACAGCGCTTCACGCGCTTCTGTCCGCTTATCATACAGCTCCCGCAACGCCTCCCGCACATTCCCTCGATGCCGCGCGTGCAACCGCTCCGATTCCCCCACGCTCACCGCCTCCCCCAACGCCGCCACCAATTCCCGCAACAACGCCGCCGTCGTCCCGCACCGTCGCAACGTCGCCAGCCTCCCCGCACGATGTGTCGTCACGACGAGCCCGCCCGCCCTCCGCACGCGGTATCGAAAAATCCACCACGCCACCAGCCCCAGTTGTTCCGCACCATCCACCAGCACCACGTCCTTCTCGCTAAGCCCCGCAAAAAACCCCACGTCGCACCGCTCCGGCAATCGCGAAAACTCCTCACTCAGCCGCACCCACACCGGCCGCCACCCGTCGCGCTCCAGTCGCACCGCCAGATCCTCCAGCAACGTCGTCTTCCCCGACCCATGCGGTCCAACCAAGGCTCCGCGCCTTCCGAGCGTCTCCCACTGTTTCATCAACTCCGCCCAGCCCGCGTCATCCAGCCGGTAGCGCTCCCGCAGCACACGCTCCGTCGCAAAAGGATTATCCTTCGCCAAAACGCTCGCGCTCACCGCATCGCCCTCCGCTCCGTCCCAACATCTTCACGTCCGCCACCTCCTCCAGATCCGTCAGCTCCATGCAGCAAAATTTCAGTCCCATCCGGCGACAGCGTAAACTCCGCTCGCGCCGACTGCCCGCCCGGCTCCGCCACCAGTTCCACCGCCCACAACAGCGACACCAGCTTCCCCGAAAACGACCACGGCTGCACCGGCAGCGCGAAACTCAACGTCCGCTCGCCCGCCGCCTCTGCCCCCGGGATTTTCTCAACCGCCACCACACCCACGTCCTCCGTGCCTTTGCCACGCGTGTACCAAAACAACCGCGCCTCCAGCATGCCCGGCGCCACCGGCAGTGCCCACAAAGCCGATACATTCAACGTTTCCCCCGGCCGGAAGCCCGTCTGTCCGCCGGCGATGAAAATTCCCAGTTCCGCCGTGCTCATGAGGTTGACGCCTCCGCTTCGCCAGCCGGGAAAACTCTCCGCGCCGATCCGGGAACCACCGCCACCGCAAACTCCTCGTCGAGATCCGGCCACCAGTCGATCCCGCCTTTCACCCGCAGCACCCAGCTCACGCTGTTGTTGTCGGATTTAAACGAGTGCATCATCCGCTCCGGCAGTTTCAACCTCACCTGCCCGGGCTGCCCCGCCGACATCCCCGCCACCGTCGCCAGCTCCAGCGTCGCGAACACGTCCCGGTCCGTCTTCGTGTCGGTGCCACGTCGATACGTCGCCTCCTCGCGCCCTTCGAGAAACAACCGGAGATCCTTCAATCGCGTCGAGCTCCCGTCGAACCGCCACGCCAGCTCCATCGTATCGCCCGGCGCGAACGCCCGCCGGTTCACCGTCAGCCGTGGCACCGGATTCGCCAGCGCCATCGCTGTCCGCACCGACAGCCCGATCATAAAAAGTCCGACCCCGACAAAGGGCAGGAGAAACAGCAGGAACACCCACATGATTGAGCCTCCCCGCATCGCATCGCCGACGATGTTCACCAGAAACACTGAAACGATCCCGTTCCAGAAAAGCGCGAAGAACAAAATCGCCACCAGCTTTCCCACACGCGAGGCCGTCGGTTTCAGCTCCAAGGGTCCCGCCCGGGTTCCCTCATCCGAATAATCGACATCCGGTGCGCTCCGCCCAGCAAACGTCGTCTCATACGCCGCCCGTGCCTTTGGCCATTCACGCTCGTTCGTCGGATTTTTTCGCGGCCCGCGAATCGCGAAAACCACTCCGCCGCCGCCAACCAACACAAACACGAGCGGAATAAACCCAAAACCCCAGTCACGAATGCGCGCCCGCTCGATCACCGCGTCCGACGGATTTTCCGGGTTCACATAACACACCGTCTCCAGCCCTTCGCGATACCGCGCCACGATCTCCTTCTTCGCCCTTCGACCGCTCGAAGAGCCCATGGAAAAATCGTACCGCCTCCCTTCATAGGCCCGCCCTTCCACTTCGTAGGAATACGCGATCGCCACGCCATAAGTCGTCGAATCGCTCCCACGATGCTCACTCACCTCGCTTGATAAAATACGGCACGTCACCGGCATCCACTCGCGCGCCTCCCACACCTTCATCCAAGGCCGCAACGCAAACGCATACGTCGTCCCCAACCCCACCGCCAGAAACACGCTGAAAAATAGCCCCATCACGATCCGCCCACCGACCGTCAGCTGACCCTTCCGTTTGCGACTGGAAATGGGTCCGTCGCCGCCCGACTGCGGCCCGTCCGCCAAACTCACCTTGGGGTCAGACCGGCGCTGGATCCGGAATTTCATGCCCGCACCGTACCCGCACACACGCGACGTTCACGCCGAAAAGCGCTTCCTCCGCCGCCCGCCCTGTGTTTCGTACGTTTATTGGAAAATAGTTACACACTCGTCACCGGCGGCACCGGCTTCCTCGGCCGCCGCCTCGTGGAACGCCTCCTCGCCCAAGGCCGCCGTGTCGCCGTGCTCGGCCGCACCCCCGCGCCCGACCTTGAAGCCCGCGGCGTCCGCTTCCTCCACGCTTCGCTCGACGACCCCGCCGCCGTCGCCGCCGCCTGCGAAAACGTCGAGACCATCTTCCACGTTGCCGCCAAAGTCGGCGTGTGGGGCCGCTACGACGATTTCTTCCGTATCAACGTCCTGGGCACACGCGCCCTCCTCGAAGGCGCCCGCCGCCATAGCGTGCGAAACTTTATCCACACCAGCACGCCCAGCGTCGTCTACAACGGCCGCGACCTCGCCAACGCCGACGAATCCCTCCCGCTCACCACCGCCTGCCCAAGTCCGTATCCACTCACCAAGGCCATCGCCGAACGCGAAGTCCTCGCCGCCAACTCCGAAAAACTCCGCACCGTAGCCCTTCGCCCGCATTTGATCTGGGGCGTCGGCGATCCGCACCTCGTGCCGCGCATCCTCGAGCGCGCCCGCGCCGGCCGCCTCCGCATCGTAGGGCAGGGGACCAACCGCGTGGACATGGTCCACGTCGAAAACGCCGTCGACGCCCACCTCCTCGCCGAAGCCGCCCTGAAAAAGTGTCACGTATTACGTGACACTTCCCAAAATTCTCCTCTGAAAACGTCCTCAGAAAACTGTCACGTAATAAGTGACACTCCAGACACCGCCCTCAATCCTCCTTCCGCTTTTCGTCCCTCACTCTTCACTCCTCACTCTTCGTCCGCGTCCGCGGGCGGCCGCGCCTACTTCATCACCAACGGCGAGCCCGTTGTCCTCTGGGATTGGATCAACCAGCTCCTCACCGCCCTCGGCGAAAAACCCGTCACGCGACACCTCTCGCTTTCCACCGCATCTTCCATCGGCGCCATCTGCGAAACGCTCTGGCGAGTCCTTCCACTCAACGGCGAACCGCCCATGACCCGCTTCATCGCGGCCGAACTGGCCAAAGATCACTGGTTCGACCTCACCGCCGCCCGTCGCGACCTCGGCTACACGCCGCGCATCAGCATGGCCGCCGGCACCGCCGAACTGGTCGCCCATCTGAAGAACGCCGCGTCATCGTGAGTTCGCCGAAGCGGGTAGGGTGAGGCCTCCGGGACAAGCCGCTTCACCTTCGTCCGCCACTCATCAAGCACCGCGCTGCCGCACCGCCTCGAACAACGTGATGATCGTCGCCATCGCCACGTTGAGCGAATCCGCCTG
>CAMLSH010000160.1 GCA_946482625.1 uncultured Opitutaceae bacterium | reverse complement strand
AGGGCGAGAGGCGTGCCGCTGGGGGTGGCCACCATGAAGACTGCGCTGCCGGGGACGCGGACGATGGATTTGCTGCGGGCGATGTCGGTGAGTTCGAGCTCGGTAATGGCGCCGCCGTAGACCTTTTCCTGAATCTCGTTCCGACCGCTTTTCCAAGCGTGCATGACGGCGAGGATGCCGAGGGCAACGACGGCGGGGAGCCAGCCACCGTCCATGAATTTGTGGAGGTTGGCGCCGAAGAGCAGGAGGTCGACGGCCATGAAGGCACCGCAGAGCGAGAGGGCTTTCCAGAGAGGCCATTTCCAGTGGCGGCGGGTGACGTGGTAAAACGCATACGTGGTCACGACCATGGTGCCGGTGACGGCGATGCCGTAGGCGGAGGCGAGGGCGGTGCTGGTCTTGAACTCGACGACGATCCAGATGGAACCGATGGCGAGCAGCGCGTTGATGAGCGGAATATAGATCTGGCCGGCGTGCTCGGCGTTGGTGTGGCGGATTTTCAGGCGGGGGAAATACCCGAGCTGGATGGCCTGCCGGGTGAGCGAAAAAGTGCCGGAGATGAGCGCCTGGCTGGCGATGACGGCGGCGGCGATGGACAGACACACGAGTGCGATGCGCAGCGGACCGACGGGGGCGAGTTCGAAGAAGGGGTTTTCCACCGGGCCGGTTTGAGCGAGTACGTAGGCGCCCTGGCCGAAGTAGTTGAGGAGAAGTCCGGGTAGCACGACGACGAGCCAGGCTTGGGCAATGTATTTGCGACCGAAGTGGCCCATGTCGGCGTAGAGCGCTTCCGCGCCGGTGATGGTGAGTACGATGGAGCCGAGGATGCCTGCGGTGATTTCCCACGGCTGCGAAAGCAGGAAGTTAACGCCAAGCATAGGATTGAGCGCGTGCCAGACTTCGGGGGTATCGAAAAGATGCCACGCGCCGAGCGCGCCGAGTGTGGCGAACCACAGGAGCATCACGGGGCCGAAGATGCCGCCGATGATCTTGGTGCCTTTCGACTGGACGAGAAACAGGGCCGCAAGAATCGCGACCGCGATGGGCACGATGTAGTCGTGGAGATTCGGGTTGATGCTCGCGAAACCTTCGGCGGCGCCGAGGACGGAGATGGCGGGGGTGATCACGCCGTCGCCGTAGAGCAGCGCGGCCCCGGCGAGGACGATCAAAGTGCCGACGCCGATGGTGCGTTTGGTTTTGTTTTTAGGCTCTGTATTTCCGTGGGAGTGGGAGAGCGCCAGGAGGGCGAAAATGCCGCCTTCGCCGCGATTGTCGGCGCGGGTGACGAAGAGCAGATACTTCAGATTCACCACAATCATGATCGTCCAGAACATCAGCGAAAGGATGCCGAGAACGCCGGCGGTGCGGTCCGCGCCGTCCAAGTGCGCGAGGCACTCACGCATCGTATAAAGCGGGCTGGTGCCGATGTCGCCGTAGACAACGCCGAGGGCGCCGATGCAAAGTCCGAGCTGAAGCCGTCGAGCGGGTGAGCCGGGAGTATGTTCAGTCATGGAGGCCAAAGGCTTTCCGAGAGTCTGGGCGGCTCCAAGTTGTTTCTACGGGTGCAAAAAAATGGTTGCTTCGCGTCCGCCGCGTTGACCCGGAGCGGCCTTGGGGGCTTCGTGGCGTTTTTCACCATGAGTCTTCCCAACTGGCAGGTCGTCAAAACGTACAAGGACATCCTCTATCACAAGGCGGATGGTATCGCGAAGATCACGATCAACCGTCCGGAAAAGCGGAACGCGTTTCGGCCGCAGACGGTTTTCGAGATGTACGACGCGTTCATCGACGCGCGGGAAGACCAGACGGTCGGCGTTGTGCTGCTCACCGGCGCGGGTCCGCACACGGACGGGAAATACGCGTTCTGCGCGGGCGGCGATCAGAGCGTTCGCGGCCACGCCGGCTATGTCGGCGACGACGGTGTGCCGCGCCTCAACGTGCTCGATCTGCAAAAACTCATCCGGTCGATGCCGA
This sequence comes from uncultured Opitutaceae bacterium, assembly GCA_946482625.1. The sequence continues at coordinate 6,206 of CAMLSH010000160.1, read as the reverse complement.
AGGTCGTGATCGCGCTGGTGGCGGGCTATGCGATCGGCGGCGGACACGTTCTTCACCTCGTGTGCGATCTTTCGATCGCGGCGGACAACGGCATCTTTGGCCAAGTCGGCCCGAAAATGGGAAGCTTCGACGGCGGGTTTGGCTCGAGTTATCTGGCGCGCATCGTCGGCCAGAAAAAAGCGCGCGAGATCTGGTACCTTTGCCGCCAATACGACGCAAAGCAGGCACTAGAGATGGGGCTGGTGAACACCGTGGTGCCCGTCGCGCAGCTCGAGGAAGAAGGCGTGAAGTGGGCGCGCGAGATCATGGGGCACAGCCCGCTGGCGATCCGCTGCTTGAAGAGCGCGTTCAACGCCGATGTCGACGGCCAGTCGGGCATCCAGGAACTCGCGGGCAACGCGACGCTGCTCTACTACATGACAGACGAGGCGAAGGAGTTTCACGGCGCGCAACGCGAGAAGCGGAAGCCCAACGCGCGGAAGTTTCCCTGGCTGCCGTAACGTGTGACGTCTGCGGCGCTGCGCCTTCGCAGTGAGACGCGGCGCGCGAATCTGACGACGTGGCTCGTGCGGGTTTGCCCGCGGCAGAGCTTATGCGGGGCGCAGGCTCGGACCTTCGAGCCAGCTCGCGGTGAGCATCGTTGTGGTGGTCCACGCGGGGCTGCCGTACTCGGCGCGTTGCAACTGGCCGATCAGCAGTTCGACCGCGCGCGCGCCCAATTGCCGCGGCTGGAGATCGAGCGCGGCGCAGGGGCGGGTGCGAGCGATGACGTTCAGACAAACATAGCCGTGTGTATCCGGCAGGCGGGCACCGCAGGCCTCCATCCAGGCGATGGTCTCGTCGAAATGATTGAGCACGACATCGGGTTGGTGACGTTTGAACCACGGGGAAAACTCCTTCTGGCTCGGTTCGCGTGCGAAGAGGATCGGCACGGGTTCGATGACCCGCGAGTTGCTCTCCTGAAACGCGCGAAACGCGGCGCTCTGGCGCAGCAGCAGCCGTTCGTCGCGCCCGGTTTCAAGCATGAGGCCAGGACGCTTGTAGCCGCGGGCAACCAGCCGCGCGAGCAGGTCCATCATCGATCGGTAGTGGTCGCTGCACACGGTGTGGAGCCGGGGCTTCTCGATGAAGTTGTCGGTGTAAACGCCGGCGTAGTTACTCCAGTCCAAGGTCGAGAGGTCCGGAGACGACCACGAGGGCAGCAGCATGATTCCGTGGATACCGCGCGATTTGAGGATGGAATCCAGGCGCGGCAGAGACAGCGCCTGGAGACCTGCCAGAAACTCCTCGAACTGGAAGCCGAGCTCGTTGGCCCGTTGACGCGCGCCGGCGACAATCTGCCGGGGGAAGGGGCCGTGCGGAAAGCGCGGGCCTTCGTTGATATCCACCGCCGCGATGACTCCGCGGAACGTGGTCGCGCGGGAGCGACGCAGATCTGACATAAGGGCCGTGGTGAGTGGATTGATTTTGTATCCGACTTTCTCAGCCGCAGCGGACACGCGTTTCGCAGTTTGTGGATCAACACGACCTGTTCCGCGCAGCGCGTCGGACACGGTTGCGGGCGAAAGCCGCAGACTTTTGGCGAGAGATCGGATCGTTGGATTGTTTTTTGCAGCCATGCCGAACTGTTCGGCATTCCGCGTGTTCGCGCGCACGGCGCAAACGTTTTTTGAGCAAAGGACCCCAGCGCCCCTGTCGTTTTTCAAACGGCATAAAACCCAAACCCTACCTGTTGGAAGATATGACTACCCAGAATTGGCATGTTCGTTCGTCGTCGAGTCTGCCGTATCGCAGCCTCTTGCTCACCTCAGCGTTGCTGGCCGCCGGCCCAGTGGCGTTCGCCCAACCCGCAACCCCGGCGGCCCCCGCGTCGGAGCCAGAGCAAATCGTTAACCTGCCCGAGTTCAGAATCACCGAAGAGCCCGCCAACCCTTACCAATCCCAGCAGGCTCTCTCGACCTCGCGCGTGGCGATGTCCATCCAGGACATTCCCCAGACCATCTCGGTCGTGTCCGGCGAGTTTATGCAGGACTCGATGGGATTCCGCATGCTCGATGCGGCCAAATACGTCACGCCGGTGGTGGAGTCTTCGCTGCCATTCGGCGGTGACCGCTACCAGATCCGCGGCTTCCAAGTTTCTCAGGAGTTCATCGATGGCACGGTGATTTCCGGTGCGGATGGCTACAGCATGTCGCTCGCTCCTTTTAACATCGAGCGCGTCGAAGTGATCAAAGGTCCTAACGCCATCCTCGTCCCGGGCGGCAGTCCTGGTGGCGTGATGAACCCGATCACCAAGTCCCCGATTTTCAAAAATAAAGCCAGCGTCACACTCGATCTCGCGCAGTACTTCGGCACGGGCGTTCACACCGACGTCAATCGCGTGCTCAACAGCGAAGGCACGATGGCCGCGCGCATCGTCGCCGCGTACTGGAGGAACGAAGGCTACATCAACGATCACTACCGCAACGGCTACATGGTAGCGCCGTCGTTCACGGTGAAGCTCACGCCCACGCAGACGCTGACCATCAAAGGCGAAGTGCTGCAAAACCGTGAGACGAATCTGGGCGGTCTTCCCATCGATCCCAACGTCGGCAGCGACGGCTACGCCCGTATCGCTCCCGGCCTTCCTCGCGACTGGTCGTTTGGCAACGAAGTCGATTCGCGCCATCGCGCGACCGAGCGTTTGAGCGCGGAGCTCCTCTCCGTGCTCGGCGATCACGTGACGTCCAAACTCTACGTCATGGCCGACCACGTCATTCGCAGCGATGTTGGTGGCACGGGCGCAGCAATCGCCAATCCCGGCGGTGGTAGTCGCAATCCTTACACCGGTAAATACGAACCCGGCGTAAATTGGAACACCTCAGCCTACAACACGTCGGGCACCGCTCTCGTCGGCACGCCGACGCCGGTCACCGATCCCTCGACGTGGCTCTACAATCGCAACAACGGTCGCGTCTACCTCGAGTACACCGAGGCGCACATCAAGAACGAGTACGCGATCCGCTTCGAAGATACCTGGTTCAAATCCACCACACTTACCGGCTTCGCGGCCAACACCTCGAAGGTTCACTTCAAAGCTTATCCCGCTGCCGGCCGTCCTCAGGTCGCCGCAAACAACCTCGGTGCGATCACGTTCCCGGGTTATGCGTTTCAGCAACCCACGCCCGCCAACGGCGGCACCGACAAGATTGGCAAGCAAAACGATCTCCAGTTGTTCCTGCAGGAGAACATCAGCTTCTTCGATGAGCGTCTGCATCTCTCCGGCGGCGTTTCCCGCTTCTTCGGCGAGCTGACGCGCACGGACACCACCGGCACCGCGCTCGACCCTGTGCTGCTGACGACCACGCCGTCCTACAATCTGTCCGACACCGCCACGTCGCTCGGTGTTCTCGTGAAACCGATCAAGCAGGTCTCGCTCTTCTACGGTCGCAACACCACCGGCGGCACGATGCCCGGCTCGCTCAGCGCCGGTAACAACCGCGACAGCCTGAAAGTCGCCGAGGGCAGCCAGAACGAATACGGCGTGAAGACTTCGCTCCTCGAAGGCCGCCTGACCGCGTCGTTCGCTTACTTCGACATCGTGCAGAAAAATTACCCGGTGCCGAACAGCGACTACTACGTGCTCATCTCGCAAGGCATCACGCCGCCGCCGGATTTCCCGAATCCGCTCTACCTCAACCTCAACTCGAAGGGCTGGGAGTTCGAGGGTACGTACTCGTACAACAAGAACCTCACGATCCTCGGTAACTACACCAAGTTCAAAGTCCGCCAGCCGATCACCGAGGTTCGTCTCCGCGCGGTGCCCGATGAGGCCGGTGGTCTTTACGGCGATTACCGTTTCACCGAGGGCGTGTTGAAAAACTTCGGCTTCAGTGCCGGTGTCGATTACAAGAGCGACGTCGTTGGCGAAAACACCACTGGCTACACGACCACGCGTCCGCTGCCCGGCGGCGGTTTCGTGGCTGCCCAGCCGAGCTTCAAAGTCGCCGGCCGCACACTCGTGAACATTGGCGTCACTTACCGCGCCACCGATTGGACCGCCCGTCTGCAGGTCAACAATGTCACGGACAAGGACTACATCCTCGCCGCTGGCAGCCGCGGTTCGCTCATCGTTGGCGAGCCGATCAATGTGAAGGCCTCGATCACCTATAATTTCTAAGCCTCTCCCGGTCGACCGATGCCAGAAAACTTTGGACGCTTCTTCAGTCGCCGGCCGCAGCCATCTGCGCCGGTTGCGTCGGAGGCGTTCATATTAGCGTCAGAATAGTTCTAGTGCAGGTTCTGTTGTAACAGCCGCGTCCCTTTGCCGGGGCGCGGCTTTTTATTGCGTGCGAAATGAACTCGGCGGGCTGGCGGGGGTTCGCATAGTGCGCGGCATGTCCTCTTCGCCTCAAGGCGCGCTTGAACATCGTTTCCAGGGAGAGCACCCGCTTCGCACGCTGCTGTTTCTTTATCGCGGCGAGCGCACGCGGCTGATCTGGGGCGCCGTGCTCTACGTCATCAAGCACAGCCCGGTCTGGGTCATGCCGCTCGTGACGGCGCGCATCATCGATATCGTCGCGGAGCCGGAAAAACACTCGCTCAACGAGATCTGGGTCAACGCGGCGATCCTCCTCGCGATCCTGCTGCAAAACATCCCGGTCAATTATCTGTGCGTGCGCTCGATCAGCCACGCCGCGCGCTCGATGGAAACGCGGTTGCGCTCTGCGATCTGCCGGCGGCTTCAGCATCTATCGATCGGATACTACACGCGGCAAAGCGCGGGCACGCTCCAGACGAAGGTGCTGCGCGACGTCGAGTCCATCGAGCAGCTCACGCGCGGGCTTTTCGACACGGGCATGACGGCGTTCATCAATCTCGGCTTCGCGCTCGCCGTCACGGCCATCCGCGCGCCGTGGTTTTTAGTGTTCTTCGCGGGCTGCATCCCGCTGGCGGTGGTGATGGTGCGCGCGCTGCACAAACACGTTTCCGAGCGAAACAAGTCGCTGCGCCAGGAGATCGAGCAGATGTCCAATCGCGTGATCGAGATGACCAATCTCATCCCCATCACGCGTGCCCACGGTTTGGAGACGAGCGCGCTGGAGCGCATCGAAAACTCCCTCGAACGCGTGCGCAACGCGGGCCTCAAGGTGGACGAAATCAACTCCGTCTTCGGAGCGATTTCGTGGGTCGTGTTTAACTTTTTCAACATGGCCTGCCTGGTCTTCGCCGCCTGGGCGTGCGCCACGCAGTTTCTGCCGATCACGCCGGGCGACGTCGTCATGTTGACGGGTTATTTCGGACTCCTGACGGGGTCGGTGCTGATGCTCGCGGGCGCGACGCCGATGATCGTGCGCGGCTTCGAAGCGGTGCGTTCCATCGGCGAAGTGTTGCAGTGTCCGGATCTGGAACAGAACGAGGGCAAGTCTTCGGTCGCGGCAGTGAACGGCGCGTTTCGGTTTGAGAGTGCGTCGTTTCGTTATCCCGAGGTGGAGGCGCACGCGGTGCGCGACTTCACGTTGGATGTGAAAGCCGGCGAAACCATCGCGCTCGTCGGCCCGTCGGGCGCGGGGAAATCCACCGTGCTCAATCTCGTCATCGGTTTCATCCGGCCGACGAGCGGCGCGATCGCGCTCGATGATCGCGACATGGCCGCGCTCGATTTGCGGACGTATCGGCGTTTCGTGTCGGTCGTGCCGCAGGAATCGATTCTCTTCGATGGCACCATCCGTGAGAACATCACCTACGGGATGAAATCCGTGACCGATGAACGCATCTTGTCGGCGCTGCGCGATGCGAATGCGTGGGAGTTCATCGAGAAACTTCCCGACGGTATCGAGACGCAGGTCGGTGAAAAAGGCGCCCGGCTCTCCGGTGGGCAAAAACAGCGCCTCGCCATCGCGCGCGCGCTGATACGCGACCCGCGTGTGTTGATTCTCGACGAGGCGACGTCCGCGCTCGATTCGGAGAGTGAGGCGTTGATTCAAGAAGCGCTGGAGCGGCTCATGAAGGGGAGGACGACGTTTGTCGTGGCACACCGGCTTTCGACGATCCGCAACGCCGACCGCATCGTCGCGATGCGCGCGGGAAAGATCGAAGAAGTGGGCTCGCACGAGCAGCTCTTGACGACGGGTGGGCTCTATTCGCAACTGCACGCGCGGCAGACTGGCGGGCGGCTGGAAGAGTAATTGTCTACGGACTCGATCTTGAATCGCAAAGACGCGAAG
>CAMLSH010000159.1 GCA_946482625.1 uncultured Opitutaceae bacterium | reverse complement strand
GTTTACCTTCGGGGCTGATCACGCGGATCTGCGGGACCTTGATGCGATGATTGCGGCGAATGGCCGCGAATGGGTCGTTGTTTGTACGACGCTGATACTGACCGGGGCGGTTACCGCCTGAAGAAAACGATGTGGCCATCAATAAGTGCTTGGTGAATTCGGTGAATTTCTTTTTCGCCCGGATGCGCCGGGCTGACAACAACTAACTTATCCGGAGAAATCTCAAGCGCCGGAACGTCAATTCCTCAACCGCGCCCGCCCGTCGGAAGCGGTCGCACCAGCCTTCTGAAATCTGCGGTGTGCGACGGGATGTCCCGGGCTCCCACTCGCCGTTGTGCGCGGCCCTCGATCAAACACTGAAACTTTCCCCGCACGAACAGCTGGCTTTGGCGTTGGGATTGGAAAATTTGAAGCCGCCCCCGACCATCTTGTTCGAGTAATCGAGCACCGTGCCCTTCAAGTAGAGCGCCGTTTTCGCATCGACCAAAACGCTCGCTCCGCCCGTGCGGACCAAGATGTCGCCCTTCTTCGTCTCACCGGTGAAACGCATTTTGTAACTCAGCCCATTGCAACCACCTCCCGTGATCGCGATGCGCAGATAATCGCCCTGCTTTTCACGCGCGATCAACGCATTCACCTTCGTCCCCGCCGCCTCGGTGAGCTTCACCAAGTTCTCGTTTCCTTCGCGCAAAACGACCGCCGGATTCGCGGCAGCCGGGCTGGGCGTGGGGATCGATTGAGCAACGAGCGATTCGGCGGACATGAGGGAAGGAACTATCGTCCCGCTCTCGCGTTTATCAAGCGCCGCGCCACGGACACCGCATTCGTGAAACTGGTCGCGCTGGCCACGCCTTTCCCCGCGATGCCAAACGCCGTCCCGTGATCCGGACTCGTCCGCACATGCGGCAAACCGAGCGTCACGTTCACCGCCTCGTCAAAATCCACCGTCTTCAACGGCGCCAGCCCTTGGTCGTGATAAAGCGCGATCACCACATCGAACTCCCCGCGCAACGACCGCGCGAACAACGTATCCCCCGCCTCACAACGCGACAGCCCCGGAAACTGCCCGCGCAATTTCGCTAGGATCGGATCGATCACGTCGCGCTCTTCCGAGCCAAGCAGCCCGTCTTCTCCCGCGTGCGGATTGAGTCCGCACACACCGATCCGCGGCGCCGTCACGCCTTCAGCCCGCGCCAGCTCGTCCGCCGCCCGCACTGCGCGCGAGATATTCGTTTCCGTCAACTGCGCCATCACCTCCCGCAGTGGAATATGCCACGTCAGCAACACGACGCGTAGCTTTCCGCCGCAAAACGCCATCGTCGGTTCCCCGCCCCACCGCGCCGCAAAAAATTCCGTCTGCCCGGGAAACGTGTATCCAGCTTTCTGCAACCAACTCTTGCTCACCGGGCCCGTGACAACGCCGGAAAATTCCCCGCTCAACGTCCCGGCCGCCGCTCGCTCCATCGCCGCCAATGCGACACGCGCGCCTGCAATCGACGGCTCGCCAAGCTTCGCGTGAAAATCCGAATCAATCCCGTCGACCGCCACCGCTGTCGCACCTGAGCGCTCCACATCGATCTCCGTCAGCCACCGCGCCGGCCCGATCACCGCGACATCGCGCGCCTCTCGCGGGTGTGCGGCCAGCCACGCCGCGACAATCTCCGGCCCCACGCCCGCCGGATCACCGCAAGTGAATGCTAGTTTTGCGCTCATCGTGAGCGGTTATTCCCCGGCCTCCGCCGCGTCCTCGCGCACCACGCGCGCAGGCCGCGCGAAACTGCGTTTACCGTCGGCAAAGAACTCCAGGAACCGTCGCGTCTCCGCTGCGGTAAACGTCCCCGATGCCAGCGCACGCGTGGCTAGATCGCGGATATTTCCCGTGGAAAAATAGACCTCTTTAAATGCTTTCTTCAGCTCGACGATCGTCTCGCGCGCGACACCGCGCCGTTTCAGTCCAATCAAGTTCAAGCCAGACACTTCATCGCGCTCCGCCACGATCGTGAAGGGCGCGAGATCCCGCGTGATCCGCGCCAGCCCGCCGATCATCACGCTCTCGCCGATGCGCGTGAACTGATGCGCCGCCGCTCCGCCACCGATAAACGCAAAATCGCCGATGCTCACGTGTCCCGCCATCAATGCGTTGTTCGCGAGCACCACGTTATTCCCCACCTGGCAATCGTGCGCGAGGTGCGCCCCCGACATTAAAAAACAATTCTCGCCCACCACCGTCGCCTGCCCTGCGTGGATCGCCCGGTTGATCGTCACATACTCGCGCAACACCGTGCCATTCCCCACCCGCACGAAACTCTCTGTCGCGTGCTCGAATTTCAAATACTGCGGATCGCCCCCGATCACCGCGTACGGATGCACGACCACGCGGTCGCCTAGAATCGCATGTTTCCGGATGATCGCACCCGCGTGGATTTCGCAGTCCGCGCCAAGCTGCGCACCGGGTTCAACAATCGCGTTGGGATGAATCATGAACCGAAATCACAAACGCCAAACGCCCGGCGTCGCCAGCCTTGAGTTTTCTTTGGCGTTTGAACCTTTGGCCTTTGCGATTCCCGCCCGGTCAGGGCCGGGGTTTCCTCGTCACCGCCCGCTCCGCGCCTGGCAGATCCAGCTGCGCATCCCGCAACAGGTCGTAGTTCTTCAAAATTCGGATCACCTGGAGCGTATCGCTTTTCCCATAACTCCGGTTCGGCTCAATCTTCTCGATCAGATCGAGCAGCATCGCACGAAACGAAATGATCGCGTCCACTCCGCGTTCCTTAAGCAGCTGCAAACTCTGCGAGCGAAACGGCTCGGCCGTCGGCAGACTCGGCAGCACCAAAATTTTCGTTGGCAACGCCTCGCCGTCTTCGCCTGACGCCGCACCCGTGCTCTCCGCTGGGAAAAGCTTCGGCACTTCCTTGAGCACGTTGTCCTGCAGGAAACCGAAAATCTCCGGACTGCTCTGCAGCATCTTTGGCGTGAACCGCCCCGTATGCCACGCCTTCACCACCACGATCGCCCGGTGGATGTGCGCAAGCTCACTGGAGAAAAGGAAGAAATCCGGCTTCCGCGAATCGCGCTGATACGACGGATTGTACACCAGCAGATCGATCTCCTCGTCGCCGGTTTTCTTGCGCGCCTGCACGTCGTACTTGCGCAGTTGGCGGACCAGAAAGCCGTTCTGCTCAAAATACTCGCGAACAATACCTTCATCGATGGCGGACATGGTTGGGGGAGTTTCGATTGAGGATTCCCGATTTTCGACTTCAGGCAACCAGCGATGCGTCGCCGCCTCACCCAACACTCCTGAAGTCCAATGCGCGGGTGGCGCTCTTCTCCAATCGAAAATCCCTACACCGCGCCGACTTCTCGGAAACACGCCTCGACCAACGCCGGCTCGATTCCCGACTGCGTGGCCGCATCGCCCAGCGCTTTCATCACCACAAAACGCGGCAACCCCGCGCGCACTTTCTTGTCGCGTGCTGCCGCCGCCATCAACGCGCTCAACGGCAATCCTTCGCGCAATCGCACCGGCAACGCATGCGCCGCCAGCACCGCGTCCACCCGCGTCACCTCGGCCGCGCCGATGTACCCGAGCTTCTCCGACAACCGCGCCGCCGCCGACAGGCCGATGGCAACCGCTTCACCGTGCAAATACACGCCGTAGCCCGTCACCTGCTCCACCGCATGGCCGAAAGTGTGCCCGAGGTTCAACAACGCGCGTCCACCTTCCTTCGCCGTTTCCCGCTCATCCGCTTCCACGACCTTCGCTTTGATCTCACAGCAGCGATGAATCACCGCCGCCAGCTCGGCACTCTTCACCGTCAGCGGCGCGCGCTCCAGCTGCTCCAGCAGCTTCACGTCTCCGAGAAGTCCATACTTGATCACCTCCGCCATGCCCGCCGCAAACTCCCGCGCCGGCAGTGTCGCGAGCAGTCCCGTCGCCACAAACACCCCACGCGGCTGGTGAAACGCGCCGACGAGGTTTTTGCCCGCCTTTAGATTGATGCCCGTCTTCCCGCCCACCGAGCTGTCCACCATCGCGAGCAGGGTCGTCGGAATTTGATAAAACTCGATGCCGCGCAAAAACGCCGCCGCCGCGAATCCGCCCAGATCCCCGATCACGCCGCCGCCGACCGCGAACAACGCCCCCGCCCGGTCTACGCGGTGCGCCGCGCAAAAATCCAGCACGCGGCCAAACTCCGTGAGCGATTTCGTCTCCTCGCCCGGCTCCAACACCAACAGCGGCACGTCACCAAACATCGCGCGCAACCCGTCCGCTTGTTTCCCCGCCAGATGCCGATCCGTCACCACGACCACTTTTCGCCCCGCCTGCACGAGCTCGTTCACTTTCGCGCGCACCTGCGTTGCCAGCTCCACGCCAAAGAGAATCGGATAACTCCGCTCGCTGAGATTTACGGTCAAGGTCTGCACCATGACGCGTCATAAAGCCCTGCGCATCAATCGCGTCAATGCGCCGTTTTATTGAGACTGAGTACGCTTCTCATTAATTATTTGACGTGAGACTGCGTCTCAGACCCAGTACCCGCCTTTCCATTCTCCTTCTCAACTCCTCCGCTCTCTAACCACACCATCCTTCAACTCCCGGCCGCGCCCGCTGCCGGTTTTCCACTCATCCAATCCGATGTTTGTCCGCGCTTCAGCTCTCCTCCCACTCGCTCTGCTCACCGCCGTCTCGCTCTCCGCACAAACCAGCCCGGCAGCGTCAACGGCCCTCCCGCCTCCCGGAGCGAGCGCCGCCTCCGCGAACGCTGAGAATGAAGAGATCGTCCACCTGGAGAAATTTTTCAGCACCGCGACCCGCACGGACAAAGCCATCGAGAAAATTCCCGGGGCCATCGACATCATCCCGCGCCGCGAACTCGACACCCAGCTCCTCATTGCCGACGACCCGTCTCAAGCGCTCGCCACGTTCATCCCCGGTTTCGCGCCCAGCCGCCAGAAGCTCACCCAAACCGGCGAATCCCTCCGCGGCCGCCCGATTCTCTATCTTCTCGACGGCATCCCGCAGTCCAATCCGCTCCGCTCCGGCATGCGCGAAGGGTACTTCGCCGACTCTCTTATTATAGAGCGCATCGAAGTCGTTAACGGCGCCAACGCCGTCCACGGTGCCGGCGCCACCGGCGGCACGATCAACTACATCACCAAGACTCCGCGCGCCAACGGCACCCAGCAGTCCCTCACCTCCCAGCTCCAGTCGCAGTTTCAAGACGACGACCTCGGCTGGAAAACCGGCTACTCCATCCAACATAAACGCGACGCCTTCGACCTGCTCGCCTTCGCGAGTGTCCAACGCCGCGGCATGGCCTATGATGGCGACGCCCGCCCACTCGGTCTCGACAGCGTCCAAGGCGATACGATGGACAGCTTCGGGTACGACGTTTTCCTGAAAGCCGGCTACAACTTCACGCCGACCCAGCGCGTGCAATTTTCCGCCAACCGCTTCGACCTCAAAGGCGACGGCGACTACCGCCTCGTTTCCGGCAATCGCGCCACCGGCCAGTCCACCACCTCCGTCCGCGGCACGCCTCCCGGCGAGCCCGCCCGCAACGTCGTCAAAACCCTCAATCTCGATTACTCGAATCGCTCACTCTTCGACGGCACGCTTGCGATCCAGCTCTTCAAACAAGACTTCCGCTCGCTCTACGGCGCGACCAACGCGACGACCTTCCAAGACGTCACACTCGCACCTCTCGGCACGTTCTACGACCAATCCGAAATCATCGCCGACAAAACCGGCGCCAAGCTCACCTATTCGCGCCCCGACACGTTTTTCCGCGGCCTCGAACTCACCGGCGGCATCGACTGGCTCAACGATGAAACCCAACAACACCTCGCCACGACCAAACGTACCTGGGTTCCGCCGCTCGACTACACGACGGTCGCGCCCTTCCTCCAAGCCGAGTACGAAATCGGCCGCTTCACCTTCCGCGGCGGTGTCCGCTACGAAGACGCCCAACTCGACGTCGCCACCTACAAAACCCTCGCCTTCTATGGCAACCGCACCGTCGAGGGCGGCCGTCTCAGCTTCAGCGAACCCGTCTACAATCTCGGCGGCGTCGTCCAGCTCGGCGCCGGCTTCTCCGCCTTCGCCGCCTACACCGAAGGCTTCGGTCTCCCCGACGTCGGCCTGATCCTCCGCGCGGTCAACCAGCCCAACCGCTCCGTCACCCGCCTTCTCGAACTCGTCCCCGTCCTCACGGAAAACAAGGAAGCCGGCATCACCTGGCGCGGCGATCGTGGCAGCGCCACCTTCAGCGTCTACGAATCCGAGTCCGACTTCTCCAGCGTCGTCCGCATCGACAACACCGGTATCGGTAAAGTGGACCGCGTTCCCACCCGCGTTCGCGGCGCCGAACTCAGCGGCGACTGGCGCGTCCTCGAAAAACTCACGCTCAACGCCGCCGCTGCGATCCTCGACGGCAAAACCGCTGTTGCCCCCGGCCAGCCCATCAACCTCGACCTCGGCGCGCGCAACATCGGCCCCGACAAAGCCGTCCTCGGCGCGACCTACCGTTTCACCCCCGCGCTCAGCGTCCGCCTCCAAAGCACCACGCTCTTCGACCGCGACATCAACATCGGCCGCAACACCTCGACCACCCGCTTCGAAGAACATTTTAATGGATACACGCTCTTCGACACCGCCGTCACCTGGCGCACATCCATCGGCACCTTCGGCCTCGGCATCGAGAATCTCCAGAACCGCAAATATTACGGTTACTACGCGCAAGCCGACGTGAACGCCGCCTTGAGCAACGACTCCTACTTCGCCGGCCGCGGCCGCACCGTGAGCGTCCGCTACACGATCGATTTCTAAACCGCTCCGCCTTCGCCGCTGCCATGTCCCACGATCCGGTCAACGTCTCACCCGCGCAACGTCTGCGCCGTTGGCACGCGTACCTCGTCGTCTGGAATGCGCATCGCTGGCTCGGCCTCGCGCTCGGTCTCGTTCTCCTCGTCGTCAGCGTCTCCGGCGCCTTGCTCGTCGCGCATCACGAACTCGACCGCGCACTCCTTCCCGCCATCCGCGTTACCACTCCGTCAGCTGACCTGGCTCGCGCCGAAATCACACCGATCACGCAACGCCTCCTCCAGACCGAAGCCCCCGCCGGCTACCGCCCCCTCCGCATTCAGTTCGGACACGACGTGTCAGACTCCGACAAATACGTTTTCGTCGCTCCCGACCGCAAAACGCGCTGGTCCGCCTTCGTGAATCCTTACACCGGCGCCACGCTCTGGAGCGGCGCCGATCTCGCAACTCCATCGAGCTGGCTGCTCGCGTTGCACATGCACTTCCACGCGGGACGCTGGGGCTATCTCGTCGGCGGCCTCGCTGGCCTGTCGCTCACTCTTCTCGGTTTCACCGGCCTCTATCTGCACCGCGACACACTTCGCGGCGTACTCCGCCACCCATTCCGCCGCCGTCTCGGCTGGCGCATCGCGCTCGGCGATCTGCACAAATGGGTCGGTCTCACCGGCCTCTATTTCACGCTCGTCCTCGGCGGCACCGGCCTCTGGTTCGCCTGCCTGATCGTCCCGCGCCAATTCGCCGCCACGCCCACCGCGTCTTCCGCACCTTTCGACATCGCCCGTCTCTCCGCGCCTGAAACTGCCCTCGCCGCCACCCGCGAGAAATTCCCCGCCGCCGAACTCGTACGCCTCCAGTTTCCTGCCGACGCCAAAGCACCGCTCTCAATCCGCGTCCTCCATCGCGACGAACCCGTCTGGCAAAAATTCTCCCGCCTCGATTTTGATCCCGTCACCGGCGCACTCCGCAAAACCACCGACGGCCGCCTAGCGCCGGCGAAGGATAAACTCAGCGCCATCCTCGCCCCGCTCCACTTCGGTTTCTACGGCTCAGCCCTCACGAAATGGCTCTACGTCTTCGGCGGCCTCTCCCCGGCGCTCCTTTCATTGACGGGCTTCGCCATCTGGTGGCTCCGCCGCCGTAAAAAAACCAGCGCCGCCGCCGAGACACCCCGCCGCCCAGCACGGACCGGCGTATCGGGAAATCCGTTACCCGCTCGCTGAAACCGCGAGCATCCCACCTCAACGCACCATCACTTTCCGCCAAATCGCTGCCACTGACTGAGACCAAGTCCCGAGTTCACCGCGACGCCCCGGCCCATTCCTTTCCATATGTCCGACCGCTCCCACATCGCTTCCGACAGCACCGAAACATCGCCGCGCTTCTCCAC
>CAMLSH010000158.1 GCA_946482625.1 uncultured Opitutaceae bacterium | reverse complement strand
GACATGAGGATGGATTCGGTGCGGCCGCCGCTTTGGAGGCCGAAGTGGGTGCCGCGGTCCCAGACGAGGTTGAACTCAACGTATCGGCCGCGTCGGTACAATTGCCACTGGCGTTCGCGGTCGCCGTGGGGCGTGGCTTTGCGTTTCGCGACGATGGGGCGGTAGGCGGGGATAAAGGCGTCGCCGACAGCTCGCATGAGGGCGAAGCTGCGGTCGAAGCCGAGTTCGTTGAAGTCGTCGAAGAAGAGGCCGCCGATGCCGCGGGGTTCGGCGCGGTGCTTGAGGTAGAAATAGTCGTCGCACCATTTCTTGAAGCGCGGGTGGAGCGTTTCGCCGAAGGGGGCGACGGCGTCGCGGGCGGTGCGGTGCCAGTGGGCGCAGTCGTCTTCGTAGCCGTAGTAAGGCGTGAGGTCGAAGCCGCCGCCGAACCACCACACGGGCGCGTCCGCGCCCGTGAATGAAGAAGCGGCGGGAGCCGCTTCTGAATGACCAGTGACCAATGACGCAGTGAATGGAAACGCAGGTGTGGGCGATGTTGGGACGTTGTTATGCGCGCAGAAGAAGCGGACGTTGGCGTGGCTGGTGGGGACGTGGGGATTGCGCGGGTGGATGACGAGGGAGACGCCGAGGGCTTCCCATTTTTTGCCGGCGAGTTCGGGGCGGTGCGCGGTGGCGGAGGGCGGGAGTTTGTCGCCGGTGACGTGGGAGAAGGCGACGCCGGCTTTTTCGAAGACGGCGCCTTCAGTCAGGATGCGGGTGCGTCCGCCGCCGCCTTCGGGGCGGGTCCAGTTGTCGGTGATGAAATCGGCGGAGCCGTCCTCGGCGGCGAGCTCGCGGCAGATGTGGTCCTGCAGGCCGAGGAGGTAGGCTTTGACGGCGGCGAGGTCGGGTGCGGCGGAAGGCATTTGAATCGCGAAGACGCTAAGACGCGAGAGACGGACGCAAAGAGGAAAACGGGTTGAATCGCAAAGGCGCTAAGCGGCGAAGTCGGAGGCGAAGGAAGGCGGAAACGAGTTCGGACCTTTGCGGCTTCGCGTCTTGGCGATTCAAAATCTTATTCCGGGGTGCGGAGGACGCCTTTGCCTTCGTGGGTGCGGAAGCGGGCGGCTAGGCCGTAGCGGGGGCTCGCGATGGCGGAGAAGAGGAAGGCGGCACCGAGGCAGAGGACGATGCTGGCACCGCTGGCGAGGCCGGCGTGGTAGCTGAGGAGGATGCCGCTGATGGTGCCGATGAGCGCAAGAACGACGGAGGTGAGGAGGAGTTTGCCGAAGTGATCGCACCAGAGGTAGGCGGTGACGGCGGGAAGGAGGAAGAGGCCGAGGGCGAGGACGATGCCCATGGCTTGGAGGGCGGCGACGAGGTTGAGAACGGTGAGCGCGAGGAGGCCGAGGTGGACGAGTGTGCCGCGTCCGCCGGTGGCACGGTGGAAGATTGGGTCGAAGGTTTCGAGGAGGATGCCGCGTCGGAAGATGGCGAATACAGCGAGCGTGAGGCCGCTGGCGAGGGCGGAGAGGAGCAGGTCGTCGGGGCTGACGCCGAGGATGTTGCCGAAGAGGAAATGCATCAGGTCGAGGCGGGCCTTCATGACGCTGACGAGGGCGATGCCGGCGGCGAAGAAGATGACGAAGAGGGAGCCGAAGGCGGCGTCTTCCTTGATGCGGGTGAGGCGGCTGAGGAGCGCGCTGCCGGCGGCGGTGAGGAGTCCGGCGATGAGCGCGCCGATGAAGAGGGCGAGGGTGTTGGGGCCGAAAAGCAGGAAGGCGAGGGCGACGCCGGGGAGGAGCGAGTGGGAGAGGGCGTCGCCCATCAGGGCGAGGCGGCGGAGCACGAGGATCGAGCCGAGGAGTCCGCCGCTGAGGCTGAGGAGCGCGGCGGAGAGCAGGCCGCGTTGCATGAACTCGAAGGTGAAGGGCTCGATGAGGAGCTCGTGGAAGGACATGGGTTGGGGAGCGGAAAGGTAGCTAGCAGTGAGTAGCGGGTAGCGAGTAGGTCGGAGGACGGAGGTCGGAGGCTGGGTGAATCGCAAAGACGCTAAGCTGCTAAGGTGGGAGCGAAGGTGAGGCGGGGACAGTTAGGAATGACCGCGGAAACGCGGAGGGGCGGAAGCGCTGACGAAAGAGGATGATGAAGAGGAAAGAGGAAGAGGCGAAAGGGCGGAAGGGAGGCGTGGCCCAAGGTCCGGCCGCTATCGCGGATAGCCGGTGTGCTACTTTGGGAATGTGGCGGTGCGGACTAGTTTTAAAGGGTCGTCGGTGTGGGCGCAGTGGCCGCCTCGATACGCGGCGTTGATGTTGTGCGGCGTCAGGACCGAGGCGACTTCTCCGGAGGCGATGAGGCGGGTGTTGAGGAGGACTGCGTTGACGAAGTGTTCGCGTGCTAACGCGAGTTCGTGGACGACGGCGACCACGGTGCGGCCTTGGGCCTGCCAGCCGCGGAGGATGTGGGCGAGTTCTTCGGTGGCGTGGAGGTCGAGGCCGGCGAAGGGCTCATCTAGGAGGAAGATGTCGGCGCCTTGGGCGAGGGCGCGGGCGAGGAAGACGCGTTGTTGTTGTCCGCCGGAGAGCTGGCTGATCTGGCGGTCGGCGAGGGCGGCGATGTCGAGTTCGTCGAGAGCGCGGGTGACGGCGGCGTGGTCGGTTTTCGAGAAGCGGGCGAAGAGGCCGAGGGCGGGGTAGCGGCCTTGTTCGACGACGGCGCGGACGGTGATGGGAAAGTCCCAGTCGATCAGGTGGCGTTGCGGAAGGTAGGCGAGGCGGGGGAGTTGGTGGTGGGTATGGTGATCGCCGATACGGATCTCGCCGGTGGACAAGGTGTGCCACCCGAGGATGGAACGGAGGAGGGTGGACTTGCCTGCGCCATTGGGGCCGAGGAGGGCGGTGAGGCTGCCGCAGGGGATGTTCACGCTGACATGATCGAGCGCGAGGACGGGGCCGTGGCGGACGGTGACGTCGGAAAAGCGCAGGATGTTGTGGGCGGCGTGGGACAAGGAATGTTGAAGGGTGAAAGATGAAGGGTGAAAGAGGGACGCAAGCGAGGCGGGAGGCGCGGCGAGTAGGGAGATGGAAAGCGTGAAGCCGGAATCGGATGACGGAATTTTTTAACCACTAAAGGATTTCGCCAATGGGCGAAATCCTGGGAGTGCGGCTTTGGCTGATCGCCTACGCGGTTGGCGGAGGTGTCTGCTACTCGCAGACGGACGTATGGCTATTTGAGGGCGGTGGTGATGGTTTCGAGGTTGGCGCGGGCCATGCCGAGGAAGGTGGCGCCGGGGCTGCCGGGAGCGCCGAGGCTGTCAGTGTAGAGTTCGTTGACGACGGTGACGCCGGCTTCTTGGGCGAGGAGCGTGGGGATTTTGGGGTTGGTCGTGGACTCGACGAAAATGGCGGAGACTTTTTCGCGGCGGATGAGCGTCACAATGGCGGCGAGTTGTTTTGCGCTGGGCTCTTGATCCGGGCGGAGGCCGGAGACCGGGATGATTTCCAGTCCGTAGGCGTGAGCGAGGTAGCGTAGAGAATCGTGGGATGTGACGAGTTTGCGGCGGGCGGCGGGGATAGCGGCGAGACGTTCGCGGAACTGGGCGTCGAGGGCTACGAGTTCGGCGAGGTAGGCGGTGGCGCGGGCGGCGATTGCGTCGGAGGAGTTGGGCGCGAGCTTGATCAGCGCGTCGCGGATGTTTTCCACGTAACGGGCGGCGTGGCGGAGGTCGTGCCAGGCGTGGGGGTCGATCTCGCCGTGGTCGTGATCATGACCATGAGCGTGGTCATGGTCACACTCGGCGTGGAGCGGGGCCAGGCCTTGGCTGGCGGTGAGAAGCGTGCCTCGGGCGCCGGAGTTTTGGAGGAGTTTTTCCAGCCAGGTTTCGAAGCCGAGACCGTTGACGACGATGAGATCGGCTTGGGTGAGCAGGCGGATGTCGGCGGGTGCGGGATTGAAGCTGTGCGGATCGTGTCCGGGCGTGAGCAAACAACGGGCGTCGATGGCGTCGGCGCCGAGGGTGCGAACGAAGTCATCGAGGATCGTGGTCGTGGTGACGACGATGGGCTTGGACTTTGGGGCTTCGGCCGCTGTCGACAACAGGGACGAGCATACGCCGAGGAGGATGATGGCCAGTAAACTACGGATGGTCCGCGGGGGAGACATAGCGCGGACTATAGCAAAGCTGTCTAGTGGGGCGTGACTGATCTGCGTGCTCGGAAGAGTAGAGATCGCGGAAGCACTGAAGAGCGGAAACGCCGAAAAGACATCAGCGGACTCCGGTGCTCAGCGGGCCTTCGATTTTACCGGCGGGGCGATGGGGACGAATTTGACCGTGGGTTCGTCGTCGGCGGGAGCGGTTTTTTCGTCAGAAGGAGCGGTGACCGGAGAAGGATCGGGGCGGCGGGGGGCGGAGAGGTTGCCGCGGACGGGGCCACTTTCGGTGGGGGCCGTGACGGGGCTGATCGGGCTAGGGGCGGCAACGGGAGTGGCGCTGGTGGCGCGGGGGGCCAGGGCGGAGGCGGCGGTCACGGGAGAGGCTTGGGCACTCGCCTGGAGGGTGGCGAAACCGCGTTCGATGAGCTCGATCGTTTTCAGATCGCGGCTGCGGCCCATGTCGATTTCGCCCTTGGGGCCGAAGCTGCCCATGATGACGACGATGAGGCGGCGGCCGTTGCGCTCGGCGGTGGCACTGAGGCAGTAGCCGGCGGCGCGGGTGTAGCCCGTTTTGAGGCCGTCGACGCCGGCGACTTTGCCGAGGAGTTTGTTGTGGTTTTCCATCTCAAGCGGTTCGGCACGATCAGGCCCGAATGTGCGTTTGCGGATGGAGGAATATTTGAGGATTTCGGTTTTCGTGATGACTTCGCGGCAGAGCAGGGCGAAGTCGGCGGGGCAGGTCAGATCGCTGTCATCGATCTGACGGGAGGAGGGCGGCAAACCGTGTGGCGAGGTGAAGCGGGTGCGCAACATGCCGAGGGACTGGGCGCGCTGGTTCATCTTTTGGACGAAGAGCTCGCGGCTGCCGGCGGCGGCGCGGGCGAGGGCGGTGGCGGCGTCGTTGGCCGACTGGATCATGAGCGCGTAGAGGAGTTCTTCGACGGTGAAGGTCTCGCGCGGGTCGAGATAAACCTGGGTGCCGCCCATGCTGTAATCTTCCTTGGTGACCTGGACGGGCGTATCCAAGGCGATGGCACCGGACTTGATCGCGTCGTCGACGACGAGGAAGGTCATGATCTTCGTCATGCTCGCGGGTGGGCTCTCGTTGTGGGCGTTGTCCTCGAGGAGGACTTTGCCGGTGGCGGCATCGATGACGATGTAGCCTTTATGGATGCCGGCGGTGCCGGTGGCGGGTTTGCTTTTTGTCTGGGCAAAAAGGGCGACCGGCGCGGTGAGGAGGACGCAGAGTGAGACGAAAAGGGAGCGGGCGAAACGAGCAGACAACATGCGGCGGAGAAAGGGAGTTTTCGGGCGGTGCGGCGAGCGGAAATCGGGTGCCGGCTTTGGAAAAATCCGCCGTGCAGTCCGATGGGCGCTGGAAACGCGGTGAAGTACAGCGGGCTTGTTACGCAGGTCGGAAATAGGCGCGGCGTGAGGGCACAAAAAAGCGGCGCGCGGTTTTGAGGCGGCGCCGCTTCAGGAGATGTGGTCGGTGTTGGCGCTCGTCGGCGCTGGAGGACGGAGGCGTTGCGCCGAAGGTGGCCAGCTAGCTGCGCAGGCGAAGGCGGCAGATGAAATCCCAGCCGCCGGAGACGTTTTGAATTTTTATCAGCAGCTGGTTTTTGCCCTTCTTCAAGCGCAGCGGAACGACATCTTCATCAAGGCGGCTCAGGCGGCGGACCCATTTGTCGTTCACGAGGCGGCCGTTGTGCCAGATTTTGAGGCCGTCGTCGCTGCCGATGCCGAGGAGGGCGTCGATATCCTCGGGCATTTCGAACTCTGTCCAAGCGTAACCGATACAGTAGTCGGCGGACGAAACGCCGCTGAGGAAGTTCACTTCTCCGTCGTTGGGGACGATTTTTTGCCAGACGAGGCTGGCGCCGTCGATGGGTTGAACATCGCCTTCCTTGGGTTGGACGGAGGCGGCTCCTTCGGTGGTGAACCAATCGCTGTTGAAGGCGTTCATCTGCGATTTGCGCGATACTTTCGCGCCGGAGACCTGCATGGCTTGGAGGACGTTGGTGCCGTCGGTGTCGACGTGTTGAAGAGTGCTGTTGAAGGCCTCTTCGGATACGCGGATGGGTCTGAGCACGAGCCAGGATTTGAAGGCGATGTTGATGGAGTCGTTGGACTGGAGCCACGCGATGTCGGCCGCGAGGCGGGCGTCGGCGGGTGGAACCGTGAGCGAGTAGGCGTAAGTGCCGGCAATGGGTTGGCCGTGGTGGATGGCGGGAGAAAACACGGTTTTGGTGAGAGCCTGGAGGAGCGGCGGGCGGAGCGGCTCGGGGACTTCCGAGGTGGGCAGCAAGCTCACGTTGGCAACGGAGCCGTCGGCGTTGACGTCGAACGAGGCGTCGACGCGCTTCACGCCGCGCTGGCTGAGGCCGGCGGGTTGGAGGGGACTGCCGACGAGGAGCGGAGGGGCGTCGCTTTGGGCGAACTCGATCGGGCGGGTGGCGTTGGCATAGTGGATGAAGTCGGGCCAGACAGCGGGGTTGGCGGGGCTGGTTCGCCAAAGGAGTTCGGCGAGGGCGTCGGCGAATTTGCGGATCTCGGCGGTGGAGTTGGCGGTGCCGGAAAGCAGCGGCACGCCGTGTCGCGAAATGGCGAGGAGCGTCGCGCCTTCGGCCGGCGTATAGCGCGAGATGTGCATGCCAGGCTGGGACTGAAAGTCGGCGACGAGCCAGGGCATGGCGTTCGTGGTGGCGATGCGTTTGTGATCGAGGACAGCGTGGCCGAAACCCATGAAGACGGTGCCGACGCGTCCGGGGTAAACGCGCTGGAGACGCTCGAACGTGGGGACGAAGGTGCGGGTGAGGGCCCAAGATTCGCCGTTGTTGTGCGAGCCGAAGAGGACGAGGAGGATTTCGGGCTCGGGTAGTGCGTCGAGGTCGGCGGGGACGAGTTGGTCTTTTTCGACGCGGAAGACGTTCTTCACGAAGTCTTCGGTGACGAGGCTTTTGGCGTCCGACCAGCGGTCGGCGCGAGCGAGGCGGGCGGCGGCTTCGCGGAAGAAACGCTGACACGTTTCAACGCTGAGACCGTGCAGCGGCACGAGCCGTTTGCCGGAGCTGCCGACTTTAAAGACGGCGAGCGAACCGAGTGCTTCGCTGGGTTCGCCTTTGAATTTTTCGCCTTGGATATCGGTCCATTCGGACGATTTGGCGGCGGCGGGGGTAGGGATGTTGAGGACGGCGAGAATCGCGAAAGCGATCGCCGTCAGGGCGGTGGGGTGACGCATGGCGAGGCAAAAATCCTTCGCCGACACCGGACCGTCAAGCGCGGTGGATTGAGAGTGGACGCCGGAGCTTTGCGATTGGTTTCCGGGGCGCCGCGCGGCGATGGAGTGCGCGCCGCGGTTTTCGAAGCGCGCTCGCGCTCAGCGGGTTTGCTCGATGGGGAGATCGTGCAGTTTCAACTCGGGATTTTTTTCCGTGAAGTAGCGCATCGTCCAGTCGTTAGGGAAAAGGGCGATCGGGTTGTCGAACTTGTCGGTGCCGAAACTCACCCCTTGCGCGACTACGAGGCTCGACGGGTTTTTGAGTGAGGGGTGCGGCTCCAGCCACTTGAGAAGCGTCCACGGCGCGGGCTCGAGGCGTGACTCGGCGTTGTATTCAGATTTCAAACGCCACTGAACGACTTCGAATTGGAGCGGACCGACGGCGGCGAGGAGCGTGGAGCCGGGCGGGGCGTTGCGGGCGTTGAAGGACTGGACGACGCCTTCCTGCAGGAGCTGCTCCAGGCCGGCGCGGTATTTCTTGGCGTCGCCGGTGTTGGGATTGGAGATGTATGCGAAAACCTCGGACGGAAAGCGCGGGATCTCGTCGAAGTAGATGCCGCGGTCGTTGGTGAGCGTGTCGCCGATGCCGAATTCGCTGTGGCCGACGAGGCCGATGACGTCGCCGGGCCAGGCTTCGTCGACGGTCTCGCGGTCGCGGCCGAAGAGTTTGTGCGAGGAGGAAAGGCGAACTTGTTTCCCCGTGCGCTGGTGAGTGACGACCATGTCGCGCTCGAACTTGCCGGAGCAAACGCGCAGGAAGGCGATGCGGTCGCGGTGTTTGGCGTCCATGTTGGCCTGAATCTTGAAGATGAAGCCGGAGAA
>CAMLSH010000157.1 GCA_946482625.1 uncultured Opitutaceae bacterium | reverse complement strand
GCGCGGCCGCTGGTGAGCAGCACGAAGGCGCTCACTGGCCACGGACTCTCGCTCGCGGGCGCGATGGAAACCGGGTTTTGCGCGCTCGCCCTCCGCGACGGATTTATTCCTGGCTCGGCGCACATCACCCAGGTCGATCCCGCCTGCGCAGACCTCAACATCCCGCTGACGACCCAAGACAAACAAGCCCGGGTCGTGCTCAACAGCAGCAGCGGATTTGGCGGCGCCAACGTCTGCCTCGTGCTCAAGCGCGCCTGATTTCCCGCCGTGGCTGCGCACACGCTTTCCTCGGTTTATCGCCACGCCTTCGTTACCGGCGCATCGGGCGGGCTCGGGCTGGCCTTCTCGAAGATGCTGATGAGCGAAGGTATTCGTGTGACGGGCACCGCGCGCGACACGGCCCGGCTCGCGAATCTCGCGAAGAATCCGTTGTTCACGTCGTTCGCGCTCGACCTTGCGGATGCGGAGACGGCGGAAGAGGCGTTCCGCGCCGCGAATTTAAGCGCGGGCGCGGAGGGCTTCGATTTGGTGATCAATAACGCGGGGTTCGGCCTGTTTGGACCGTTTGCGGCGGTTGATTTCACGATCTGGCAGAAGCAGATCGACGCGATGCTCGGCACGACGGCGCGACTTTCCCACGCGGCGCTCGGCAGCATGGCGAAGCGAAACCTCGGCTGCCTGGTCAACGTCTCCTCCCTCGCAGTGGAGTTTCCGCTGCCCTTCATGAGTGGCTACAACATGGCAAAAGCGGGCCTTTCCGCATTGAGCGAAAGTTTGATCTTTGAAACCCAAGGCACGGGTGTCACGGTGATCGACTTTCGTCCGGGAGACTATCGAACCGCTTTTAACCAAGCCATGCAGACCACCGCTCACGCCACCACCGCCGATCCACGTCTGGCATCGGTGTGGCGTGAACTCGAGTCGCACCTGGAGACATCCCCGCTGCCGGTGGCCGCGGCGCGCGATCTGCGACGGGCACTTTCCCGAAGGCGCTCCGGAGTGGTGCGGTCGGGATCGTTTTTTCAGGCGCAACTGGCGCCTTTCCTTTCGCGACTGGCTCCCGCCAGTCTGCGTCGTGCGATTATCGCGCGTTATCAAGGAGCCTCGTAAGCGTGTCGAAGCTCCGGATACTCGTTCTCACCTCAAGTACCGGCGGCGGCCACGACGCGAGGGCTCATGCTTTTGCCGAGTGGTGTTTCCTGCTCTACCGCCATGAGGTCGATGTCCGCATCGAACAGATGCTGGAGAAATCCTCGATCGTGAACCGGAGCGGCGTGAGTTTCTACAACTGGATCCAGCGGCGGATGCCGTTTTTGCACTCGGGGTTTTACGCGGTGGTCGAGTTGTTGAGTTTTCTAAACCGGCGGACGGTGAGATTGGGCCGGGCGTATTATCTGGAGGTGCTGAAAGAGTACCGGCCGCATCTGGTGTTCAGCGTTCACGACTGCCTCAATCGCGGGTATTTCCAGCTCGCGCGCAAAGTGCTCGGCGAGGGCAATGTCCGCTGCGCGACCTACTGCGGAGAGTTTTCGGGCGGCTGGGGGTATAGCTTTAACTGGATCGAGCCCTCCGTGGATCTGTATTTCTCGCGCACGCCCACGGCTATGGATTTTGCCGTCAAACGCGGGATTCCACTGCATCGCTCGCGCGTGCGCGGGCATTTGATGCTGCCGCGCGCGCATCAGGAAGTGTTCACGCGTGCGGAGCGGGAAGAGTATCGCGTGAAAAAACTGGGTCTGCGCCGGGCGCGTTTCACGGTGTTCCTCGCGACGGGTAGCAATGGCGCGAACAACCATTTCGATCTGCTGCCGACGCTCGTGCGCCATGCGGAAAAATGCCAGGTGATCGTCATCTGCGGACGCGACCAACAGACCTACAACGAGATCATCCACTGGCGCGCCAATCACCCTGAGCTCCCGTGCTACATCGAGAGCTACTCGGAGATCGTGCACCTGCTCATGCAGGCGAGCGATGTGATCGTGACCCGTGGCGGAACGACGACGTGCGCGAAGGCCCTGCATTTTCGGTGCCCGATTATCTTCAACGCGTTTGGCGGGATCATGCCGCAGGAGTCGCTCACGTGGAAATTTTTCCACAACGGTGCGGAGTCGGAGAAGATTGCGAGTGCCGGCGATTTTGCGCGCATCTTTGACCGCTGGATGGGCGATCCGGCCACATATGCGGAGTATCGCAAAAAGTTTCTCGGGCTTCGCTACGAAGAGGATCCCACGGTGCTTATCGACGAACTTGTGGGCCTCGCCTGGCAGGCAGGTGGCGGGACGCTGAACCGTCAGCCGTATCCACCGCGCAATGGCCACCCGGCTGATTCGCGTGATCCACTCGGAGTCGGTTGAGGGGGCCCCGCCGCCGTGTTCCCCCTTGATCAGACCGCCGCTGGCACGCCACCCTCGGCGGTCTTGTCACGCGAGCGCCCCATCATCGCCTATTTGTTCACGCGGTTTCCGCATAGCACGGAGACGTTTCTCCAGCGCGAAATCGTCGCGATGAAGCGGCTCGGCGTGGAGCTGCGGCTTTACTCGCTGTGGGGCGGCGGCGGAGATTTTCACGGACTGCCGGTGCAGGCGTTCAACAAGTGGCGGCTGCTGGAGCTGATCTGGATGATCCCGTGGGTGGCGCTGACACGGTGGGACGTATTTGGAATCTTGTTGCGCGGGCTGCTGACGCGGCGGCCGCCGTCGTTCATCAACTTCTGGGAAAACATGCTGGGGGCTGGCTTTACCGGGGTATTTTACCGCGAGTGGCGACGCAATCCGCCGACTCATGTGCATGCGGCGTGGGGCGGGGCTCCGGCGACCGCGGCGTGGTGTTTTTCGCGCATGAATGGACTGCGTTTCAGCGCGGCGGCGCACGCGTATGACATTTATGAGCACGGGGGGGACTGGTGGCTGAACGAGAAGCTGGCGGACGCGGTTTTTATCCACACGTCCACGGAGATGGGAAAACGTTCGCTGACGGAGCGTGGGATCGCCGCTGATAAGATCTACGTGATCCGCCGCGGGCTGGATAAGTTTGCCGATTGGAAACCGCTCCGAGCGGGGCGCGCGGAGAAACTGCGGATCGTGTGTGTGGCGCGATTGGTGGAGAAGAAGGGGCTCGATCATCAGCTGCGGATTTACGCTGCACTGAAAGAGGCAGGCGTGGCGTTCGAAGCGCGGATCGTGGGCGACGGGCCGCTGCGGGAGCAGATGAAGGAAATGAGCGCGGAGTTAGGTGTGAGCGGTTGCGTGGAATTTACCGGGCATCTGTCGCAGCCGGATGTCTGGGCGCAGCTGGCGTGGGCGGACGTGCTCGTACACACCGGCGTGATCGCGCCGAGCGGGGACCGCGACGGATTGCCCAATGTGATTCCAGAAGCGATGTCGGCGGGCGTGGTGGTGGTGACGTCGCCGGCGGCTGCGACGACCGAGGCGATTTATCACGACGAAACGGGTCTGGTCGCGGAGGTGACGGATGCGGCCGCGTGGGTGGAATCGTTGCGTGCGCTCGCCACGGACGATGCGCGCGCGGAGCGGCTGCGGCTGGCGGCGCGCGGCTGGGTGGAGCAAAATTTCGACGCGCATAAAAACGCGGCGCGGTTGCACGCGTTGTTCATGGAGGTGATGGAGCGATGATTTATTTCGACGTCACGAAAACAGGGACGGCGAAGCATCGCTCGGGCATGATGCGGGTGAGCGGACGGCTGCGCGACGAGTTGGGCGCAGCGGTGAGCGAGGTGGTGTGGCGGGATCGCGCCTGGCATCACGCGAGTGGGGACGCGAAGGCGCGCGTGTCGGTGAGTCGGGACGATTGGGTGCTGACGGCGGAGCTTTTTTGCGAAGCGGAGCGGCCGGGGTTGTGGGGTTTTCTGCGGGAGAAACCCTGCCGGATGGCGGCGATATTTCACGACGCGATTCCCCTTTCGCATCCGCACATCACGTGGCCGCAGAGCGTGTCGCGGCATCCGGAATACATGAAGATGCTCGCGGCGTTTGACCTCGTGTTCGCCGTTTCACGAACGAGCCGCGACGTGTTGGTCGGCTTCTGGGACTGGCAGGGCGTGGAGCGGCACGCGGAGGTGGAGGCGATTTCGCTGGGGGCGGATTTTTTGAAGAGCGCGCGGCCGGAGCCCTGCGCGCCGTCGGCGGGAGCCGCGAAGTCGTTGATGGCAGTGGGTATTTTGGAGCCGCGGAAGAACCAGGAGTTTCTGCTGGAGGTATGCGAATCGCTGTGGAGCGAAGGGCTGGATTTCGAGCTCAACGTAATCGGCCGGGTGAATCCGCATTTCGGGAAACCGGTGGCTAAGCGGAGCGCCGAGCTGAGGAAACGAGGCCGGCGGGTGACGCATCAGGAAGGCGTGGGCGATGAGTTGTTGTTGAAGCTCTATCGCGAGGCGCGGGCGACGGTGTTTCCGACGATCGCGGAAGGCTGCGGGCTGCCGGTGCTGGAGTCGTTGTGGCTCGGCGTGACGTGCGTGTGCAGCGATCTGCCGGTGTTGCGGGAAAACGCGGACGGCGGTGGGTGCGTGGCGGTGGCGCTCAACGATAAGGCTGGGTGGGTGGCGGCGTTGCGGCGCGTGCTGACGGATGACGCGTGGTGCGCGACGTTGCGCGCGGAGGCGAAGGGCCGCGTAATGCCGACTTGGGCACAAACGGCGGCGGAGTTAAGGTCTTCGCTCGAAAGGTAGACGGATTATCCTCAATCCGCCGTGCTTGATCGTCCCCGGCCGCTGATAGAGGAGGTTGTGGTGGGCGATGTTGCTCCGGCGCGTTGGTGATAACGCGTCCTACCTCGGAGGTTTCGACCGCTCAGCTCAGAGTTTCTTCACCGCGTAGGCCATGGCGTCGGCGATGCGGTTGAGGTCTTCGTCGCTGTGGAGCGCGGAGATGGCCGTGCGGATCAGGTCCTTGCCAGGCGGGACTGCCGGAGCGATGGACATGATTGTGAAGATGTTTTTCTCCAAGAGGGCCTGCCAGAAGCGGTAGGCGCGCTCCTTGGAGCCGAGCACGATCGGGATGGCGGGGGTTTCGCTTTCCCAAGTGTCCAGACCGAGGCTGTGGAGAAGGGCGCGGTAGCGTTGCGCGTTTTTCGAGAGGCGTTCGTGGTGCTCCGGTTCCGTCTGGATGAGATCGAGCGCGGTCAGGGCGCAGGCGGTCTGAGAGGGGCTGAGCGCGGCGCTAAAAATGGTGTGTTTCGAGTGGGTGCGGAGGTACTCGATGAGATCGCGCGAGCCGGCGACGAAACCGCCGGTGGAGGCGAGGGACTTCGACATGCTGGCGCAGAGGATGTCGATTTCGTCGTTGAGGCCAAAATGATCAACGGTGCCGCGGCCCTGGCGGCCGAGGACGCCGAAGCCGTGGGCGTCGTCGAGGACGGTGAAGCAGCCGAGGTCTTTGACGGCATCGAGCAGCGCCGGGAGGCGGGTGATGTGCCCTTCCATCGAATACACGCCTTCGAGGACGAGCATCTTGGGGGCGGCGGCGGGGAGGCTGGCGGCGACTTCGCGGAGGTCGTCGACGTTGTTGTGCGAGAAGCGTTCGACGGTGGCGTGGGAAAGGCGGATGCCGTCCCAGAGGCAGGAGTGGAGATTTTTATCGGCGAGGATGATGTCGCCTTTTTGGGCGAAGCTGGCGACGCCGGCCATGCAGGACAGGTAACCAGCGGCGTGGACGTGGCAGGCTTCGCGGCCGAGGAAGGCGGCGAGTTTTTCCTCGAGTTCGAGGTGGTAGGCGCGGGAGCCGTTGGCGGAGCGGGCGCCGGTGGGGCTGGTGCCCCATTTGAGCATGGCGGCGCGGCCGGCTTCGATGACCTTGGGGTGGAAGGAGAGGCCGAGGTAGTCGTTGCTCGCGAGCATGATCATGTCGCGGCCGTCGTGGTGGATGCGCGTGCCTTGTTGCGCGTCGATCGAGCGGTAATAGGGGGCGTACTTCAGCCGCATCTTGGTGGCATGGTCGTCGCGGCAACGCGCGAGGATGGCCTTGGGGCTTTTCGAAAAGAAGGAGAACGCCATGTGAGAAGGGCGGAAAATGGCGGGCGCGGGAGTGGATTGGCAAACGCAAAGCCGGGCGGGCGACGGGCGCGGGCGAAGCGGTGGGGCGAGGCTTGCGTCGGGTCAGGCGCGGTGGAGAAAGTGCGCGTATGGAATTCGCAGCGGCGCATGACCCGAAGGCAGGCGAGAAAACGTACTACGCGCAGCTCGGCGAAGAGGGGCGGAGGCACGCGAAGGCGAAGCCGTTCTCGGACGTGGATTGCGGGAAATATCTCTGCAACATGGGTGCGCTGTTGCTCATGTTGGCGCCGCCGAAGAAGGCGGTGCTGGATTTCGGCTGCGGGACAGGATGGACGTCGCTGTTTCTCGCGAAGGCGGGTTACGAGGTGACGGGTGTCGACATTTCGGAGGACGCGGTGCGGATCGCGCGGGAGCTGGCGATGGAGGACGGCGTGGGCGGGGTGGAATTTCTCGCGGCTGATTATGAGGGATTCGTGCCGTCACGGGAATTCGACTACGTGCTTTTCTACGACGCGTTGCATCACGCGGAGGACGAGCAGTCGGCGGTGGATGCGGCTTATCGCGCGCTCAAACTGGGCGGGGTGATGTTTGCGTTTGAGCCGGGTGCGGGGCACAGCGCGAGCTCGGGCGCGAAGCACGCGGTGGAGACGTACGGCGTGCATGAGAAGGACATGCCGCCGGCGTATGTGTGGAAACTGGGGAAACGCGCGGGCTTCCGGCGGAAGTTGTTTTTGCCGCTGCCACACGAGGCGGGGAAGGCGGTTTACCGGCGGGATTTTTTGAAAATCGTGGAAGTGGTCGGTGATGGGAACGGACTGAAGCTGTGGTTTGAGAAGATGTGGGGGTATTTTCGCGCGGTGACGAAGGCGGTGAAGACGGGACGCTCGGGGCTGATCGTGATGTGGAAGTGAGGACGGTGCGGGGCGGTGGGGCGCCGGTTTTTTCGGACGGGTTACCACTGATGGAAAACGCCAATGGGGCGTTTTCTCGTCCGGCGGCTTCGGCCAATGGCCTTCGCGTGGGAGCGGAGACGGCCAATGGCCGCAGTGAGGGGGGATGGCTGTGGAGTGATTTGAGCTTTAGCTCGGCAGGGGAATGCGCGTGCGGGATTTATCCGCGTGGGGGAAGCGCGTGCATCCACGTGGTCAGGTCGCGGGCGTAGTCGGGCCAGGTGCGGAAGGTGCGGGCGCGGGTTTCGGCGATAAGAGTCTCGCGGACGGCCGAGTCTGTGAGGAGTTTTTCGATACCGTGGCCTAGGCTTTTGGAATCGACGCGGTCGAGGGCGAGACAGCCGCCACCTTGGGTGGATTCGCCGAGGGCACCGTGCGCGGAGCAGATGCAGGGTTTGCCGTGGGCGAGCGATTCGAGGACGGGCAGGCCGAAGCCTTCGTAGAGCGACGGATAAACTGTGAAAACGCAGCGGGCGTAGGCGGCGTCGAGAGCGGCGTCATCGACGGGGCCGTCGTAACGAAGCAGGCGTCCGGCGGCTTGGAGCGCGCGGATTTTTTCGAGCGCGGCGGCGCCGGTTTGTTGTTGGGCGAGTCCGATGAGATGGAGTTCGAAGCGGAGTCCGCGCGACCAGAGGGATTCGCAGGCGTCGAGAAGCGCGAGGTGGTTTTTGCGTCCTTCGATGCTGCCGACGGAGAGGAGGACTGGGGATTGGTTTTCAGAGGGAATGTCACGTATTACGTGACACTTTTCCAGGCCTAGGGGGATGGCGGCGACGGGTGGGGGGGGGGCGATGCCGAGCCAGCGCCAGTAGTTGAGGAGGGTCTGGCGGGAGTCTTCGGAGTTGGCGGCGATGCCGTCGAACAGGAGGAGTTCGTGAAGATAGGCGGGGAAGCGGGCGACGGTTTTTGGCGGGCTGAGCTCGGGGAATTTCAGCGCGATGGCGTCGTGGAAAACTGCGACGCGCGGACCGGAGACTTGCGCGAAAAGGGCAGGCAGCGCGGAAGCGGTTTTCGGCGAGAAAATTTCCGGGACGATTAGGCCGGTGGCGTCGGGGAGGGTGGGTGTAGTTAAATCGAGGATGCGGGCGGCGTTTCCGGAGAGGCGGGCGGAGAGCGGCCAGCGGGCGCCGCGTTTGGGGGAGGGCGCGGTGCTGGCGAGGTTGGCGGTTTCCCACGAGGCGAGTGGGCGCCAGGTGTTGCGGTAGGGATCGTGAGTGATGGCGGTGATGTCGGCGGACGCGGCGAGCGCGGCGTGGAGGGAGCGGCAGACGCGTTGGACGCCG
>CAMLSH010000156.1 GCA_946482625.1 uncultured Opitutaceae bacterium | reverse complement strand
GGCGGTTTCGACGCCGTACTCGGCGCGCGCAGTTCGAAACTGCAGCTCGTGCTCAACGCCATTTTCCATCTCGAAGACAGCCCCGGCAACATCGCCGACGCCGACTTCGAGCAGATCAAGAAGCACCCCAATGTGTCCCTCGCGCTGCCCATCGCGGTCGGCGACAACTTCAAGGGCTACCGCCTCGTCGGCACCACGACCGAGCTGTTTGATCGCGTGGAAATCTCCCCGGGCCGTCGCTACGAAATCGAATCGCCCGGCCGCCCGTTCGTCGAAGATCAGAAGGAAGCCGTCGTCGGCAGTTTCGCCGCGCAAGCCCTCGGATTGAAACTCGGCGATACGTTTCATCCCTTTCACGGGCTCAACTACGACGAGACGAAACAACATGCGGAGACCTTCGTCGTCACCGGTATCTTCGCGCCGACCAGCACGCCTGCCGACCGCGTTATCTGGATACCGCTCGCCGGCCTTCAGCGTATGAGCGGTCACGACGCACGCACCGCCACCGACTTGAGCGCCGTGCTGATTAAGCTGAAAACGGAAAACCCGATGGCGGGTTTCCAGATGGACATGCTCTATAACAAGCGGGGCAACAAACTCACCTTCGCGTGGCCCATCAGCGCGATCCTCGCGAAGCTCTTCGATAAAATCGCGTGGTTCGATCACATCCTCGCCTTCGTTTCGTACCTCGTCGTCATCGTCGCCTCCGCCTCGATCCTCGCGAGTATCTACAACTCGATGAACGAGCGCCGCCGCGAGATCGCCATCCTGCGCGCGCTCGGTGCGCGCCGGCTCACAATCTTCGGAGTCGTCGTCATGGAATCCGCCGCGATCGCTGCGATCGGTATGCTCTTCGCCTTCGTGATCTACGGTGTGATCGTGATCGTCGCTTCTAGTATCATCCGCGCACAAACCGGCGTGGTCATCGATCCGCTGGAATTTCACGCGATCATGCTCTCCGCCCCCGCAGGCATCATCGGGCTCGCGGCGCTGTGCGGAGTTTTCCCAGCAATCAAGGCCTACCGCACCGATGTCTCCACGAGCCTGTCTCCGCTCTCCTGAGTTTCCCCATCATCCGTTATGAAACCGCCACTCCGCCTCCGCGTTTTCACCGCCGCCTCGCTGCTGTTCGCCCTTTTCATTTCTTCCGCAGTTCTGCGCGCGCAAGACGCCGCACCACCAACGTCTGCTCCCACGGTCGATACGACTCCGCGAAAAATCACCGTCGATGGCGCGGAGATCTATTCAGTCGGCTTCGATAAACTCGCTGCATTTCCCTACACCATCGTCGACGAAGGCACCGGCGCCACTCCCGAGGAAATCAAAGCCGCCATGGAAAAGGATCAGGTGCCGGACTGGATCCGCCTCTATCACGGCCAACGCGTGCTACTCACCGGATACTTGATGCCGCTCACCATCGAGAACGGGCTCACCAAAAAATTCGTGATCATGAAGGACGTGAACACCTGCTGTTACGGCAGCACGCCCAACATGAACGACTACGTCGTCGTTACCATGAAGGGCGCGGGCATCACGCCCGTGCAAGACGTACCGGTGGAACTCGTCGGTACGTTCCGCGTGGACCAGAAGTACGACGGCGGATACATCGTCTCCCTCTTCGTGCTCGACGGCGAAAAGTTTCGCGGCGCGAAGAAATAATAGGTGGAGCGCGCACTCCGAGCGCACTGAGCGGCGTCGCATAAAATAGCTTTCCGCAAACGCATGCGAACGCCCAACGCGCGAGGGACCGCGCGTTCCATCCGACCCACGCACATACCCGCTCGCGAACCCAGCGCGCCCCTTCCCCTCTTCCTCCGGCCGCAGTCTTGCGAAACCTCAGATGAGGCGGCTTCATCGCGTTTCACTCCGACCCGCCTATGAAGAAACCCGCTCTGTTCGCACTCGCTCTCACACTGGCCGCCCCGCTCTCGCTCTTCGCCCAACAGGTAAAGTTCACCCGGCTCTGGGAAACAGAACCGCTCCTGAAAACGCCTGAGTCCGTCCTCTTCGACTCCGCTGGCGCACAGCTTTACGTTTCCAACATCGACGGGAAAACGCCGTGGACCTCCGATGGCCGCGGCTCCATCGGCAAAGTCGCGCTCGACGGAAAAATCATCGCCGCCGAATGGGTCACCGGCCTCGACAACCCCAAAGGCCTCGGCCTTCACGCGGGCAAACTCTACGTCGCCGACCTGACCAACGTCGTCGTGATCGACGTCGCGAAAGCCGCCATCCTGGAAAAAATCGCCATCGCCGGTTCCGCCATGCTCAACGACATCACCATCGACTCCGCCGGTGTCGTCTACGTTTCCGACTCGAAGACCGGCAAGGTTCACGCGCTCACCGCCGGCAAACCCTCCGTCTTCCTCGAAAACTTAAAAGACGTGAACGGCCTGCTCGCCCAAGACGGTATCCTCTACGTCCTCGCCGACAGCTCGCTCTTCGAACGCTCGAAAGATGGCCGTCTCTCGAAAATCGCCAACGGCATGGAAGGCGGCGTCGATGGCGTGGTAAAACTCGACGACGGTAGCTTCGTCGTCTCCGGCTGGGCGGGTGTGATCTATCACGTGCAGCCCAGCGGTGAGAAACAACTGATCATCGATTCGCGCCCGGCGTCGCAAACCGCGGACATCGGCGGCGATCCCAAGACCCGTACGATCTACGTCCCCACCTTCTTCGCCAACACCGTGGCCGCCTACCGTATCGAATAACCGGGCACGTCTTAGCACGCCCGACTTCAACGAACGCGCCACCCTCGATGTCACTCATCCTCCGCTGGAAGAAATTCCTGCAACACGCCTCCCGCAGCCGGAGTTTTCTCTGGAAGCTCGCAATCGGTTTCATCCTCGGCGGCGTAGCCATCGGCAGCGCGATACATAGCCTCCGCCCATCCGGTCCGGCCAGACTTGCCGACCGGATACTCAGCGAAGTCCTTCTTCATGATCCCGATTCGCGCGATCTCGCGCCGAGCGATCCACGTGAGCACGTGCTCAGCGCTTTCGAAGCGGAGCTTTCCTATCCATCTCTTCAGTTTAGTCATCTCGTAAACGCACTGCCACAACTCGCACCGCTGCTAGTCCTGGATACCGAGAAAGCCCGAAGCCTCCTCGAAAAGAAATTCACGCCCGAAGAAGCAGCCTTGGCCGCTGACTTCATCGCTCTCCACTCCAGCGATCCCGCGCTCAAAGCTCCCGCAGAACAGCGTCTCCGCGCACTCGCCGCTACGAATACGCCCCCACGATTCGTCTATCACCTCATCGGCGTGTACGAGCAGCTGCAAGGAGACGCCACGTTCGCCGCCGGACATTTCATCGAGGAAGGCCGCCATCCCGACGCAGTCGATTCACGCCAGCGCGCCGTGCAATCCCTCATCGATGCGCAGCAATTCTCCAAACTCGACCGACTCCTCCGCGAGGACACCCGTTACACTGACCTCGTCACCGCGACCGACCGGCTCGAAATCGCCATCGCGCAAAAAAACTGGAGAGCGATCTTCAAACAAGTGCCGCTTTCGCTGATCTCCCAACAGCAAGCCGGACTCCTCGGACTCACGCTCATCACCGGCCTCGCTTGGGCGTTTTTCCTGTATCACCTCGGCGAAGTGGAAAAATTCTTTTCGTCCACCACCCTGCTCTGTTTCGCCGGGTTCATTCTCGGCGTACTCAGCACCACACCAACGGTCTACGCGGTCATCTGGCAGGACGACTTTCTCCACTTCGCACAGACGGGAAACTCACTTCAGATTCTCATCTATCATGTCGGTGGCGTCGGGCTGCGCGAGGAAGTGTGCAAGCTGCTGCTCTTCCTTCCGCTGCTGCCCTTCTTGCTGAAACGCGGCGATGAACGCGAAGCCCTGTTGGTGGCAAGTTTCGTCGGTCTTGGTTTCGCCATCGAGGAAAACGGCGGCTACTTCTACGGTTCGCAAGGCGTGGATGGTCCCGGACGTTTCCTGACCGCCAACTTCCTCCACATCGTGCTCACCGGCATGAACGGCCTGGCACTCTTCCGTGCCTGCGCGTGGGGCGGACGCGGCATCAACGAGTTCCTCACCGTCTTCCCGCTGACCGTCCTCGTCCACGGCCTCTACAATGGCTTGGACGAAGTGCCCGAACTCATGGAGATCGGCGGCTATCTCTCGATCACGCTCTACGTCGTCTCATCGACACTCTACTTCAACCGGGCATTCGAGCTCCGGGAGAACAGGCGCATGACCTTCAGTCTGACCGGCGCCTTTATCCTCGGTCTCTCGATCGTCGCCGCCGCCGTACTCATCGAACAAATCACCGCCCTCGGCCCCGCAGCCGGCCTCACGCGAATCTTCCCCGAATTTCTCGGCGTCAGCATCCTCGTCCTGATGTTCACCCGCGTTTTCAACGAAGGTCTGTCAGAATAGGCGCACTCCGAGCGCGCTGAACGGCGTCGTAAAAAACGGAAACGTCTAACGCGAAATCGCGTCGCTCAACACGCTCGGAGTGCGCGTTCCACCTCAAACAGCCATCACGCTTCCGACGGCTTGCCGAAGATCGGCATGCCGCGCGCGTCCCATTTCAACGCTTTCACATAGGTATGGCGGTTCGGGTCCCAGAGCGGATCGCCCACGATCTCCGTGTAGGTGCGGGCATGGTACACGAGCAGATCGGTAATGCCGTCCTCCGCGACCGTGAAGCTGTTGTGTCCCGGTCCGTAGAGCTTGTTCTCGTAGTCGGTCTTGAAAACCGGCTCCGGTGATTTCGTCCACGAACGCGGGTCGAGGAGATCGGCTTCCTCTGAGGCGTGCAGCAATCCCATGCAGTAATTTTCGTCCGTCGCGCTCGCCGAGTAGCTCACGAAGACACGCCCATTCCGGATCAGCACCGATGGACCTTCGTTCACCCAAAAACCTTTCGTCTCCCACGCGAACTCCGGGACCGACAACCGCACAGGCGGCGTCGCGAGCTTCACCGGCGTCTCCATGCGCGAGATGTAGAGATTGGAGTTCCCGCGGATCGCCGGATCTTTCTGCGCCCACACGTAGTACAGCACGCCGCGGTGCGTGAACGTCGTGGCATCGAGACAAAAGCTGTCCATCCCCGTCTCAATCTGCCCCACCAACGTCCATTCACCCGCGAAGGGATCGGCCGAGGCGCAGGTGATCGCATACATGCGATGTTGAAAAAGCCCGTCCTTGATTTCGCGGGTCGGCGCCGCCGCGAAATAGACGTACCACGCGCCCCGATGGTGATGAATCTCCGGCGCCCAAATCAGTTCGCTGAGCGGTCCCGTCAGCGGCTTGTGCCACACGTCGTGCGTCTTCGCAGTCGCGAGTTCGGCGATGGTGCGCGCGCGGCGGAGCTCGATGCGATCATACGCGGGCACCGAGGCGGTGAAGTAGTACCAGCCATCCGTGTGCTTGCGGATACACGGATCGGCACGTTGGAGGATCAGTGGAGTCGGAGCGGACATGTGAAGAAGAGCGCGCGAAAAGATGATGGTGCGAACTCCCTTACGACAATGAGCCCGTCGCAATGACCGGCGGCGTGGCGGCCGGGCCGGCTTTGCGCTGCATCATCGCGTGATAATAGCGGTCGTTCACGCGATAGCCGTGCATCAGCACGCCGACCAGTATGTGAAACGCCCCCGGGATCACCGTCAGCATGAGCGCGAGTCCGTTCATCGCCGTCTCGGTCTGAACCTGGTTCGCCACGTAGCCGAAGTAGTCGAGCAGCTTGTTCGTGCCCGAGCCTGCGATCGCGAGCCCCATGCTCTGGAAAAACGCGATGAGCCCGATCGCCAGACCCGATACGCGCACGCCTGTCTTATGTGCACCGTAATCGACCGACTCCGGAATGATCGACCAAAACACCGGAGCGTGCAGATCCACGACGAAGCAGAGCGTGAAATAGAAAACCATCGCGAGACCGACATCCCCCGGCTTCACGAAGAAAAGCATCCCCGCGCTGATCACGCCTGTGGCGATCTGCGTCCAGCGGAAGAGCTGAATTTTGCAGACGCTCTTCGTGATCCATGTCGACGCGACCATCGCGAGAATCGCCGCGCCCACGCCTACGCCCATGAACTTGGAGATCAGCTGCTCGCCTCCCCCGAGGTAATATTTCGCATAATACGCCGCCGTCTGCCCGCGGATCACGTAGCCGACCATGCCCGTGATGCAGACCGCGCAAAGTATCCACCACTGGTCGTTGCGCATGAGATGCGAGAATTGCACCGACGTCGGGATCTTTTCCTCTTCGTGAACCACACGCTCGGTCGTCGTGAAAAAACAGAACCAGAACAACACGACACCGCCCGCCGCCATCGCAGCCATGGCGATCTGGTAACCACGCGCGAGATTTCCGTCTCCGAGTTTCACGGCCATCAGCGGCACGATGATCGCCACGCAAAAGCCCGCCACCTTCGCGAAGAACAAGCGGTAGCCATTCGCCGAAAGCCGGTCCTGAGTATTGTCGGTCAACACGCCGATGAGCGAAATGTACGGCACTGTCACCAAGCTGAACAAAACCGTGTTCGCGATGTAGGTCGCATAGGCCCAGATCAGTTTTCCCTGATAACCGAGATCGGGCGTCGTGAACATGAGCACGGTCGAAACCGCCAGCGGCACCGAGAAGAGGATGAAGTACGGTCGATAGCGTCCCCAGCGCGTCGTGTAGCGGTCGTTGAACCAACCGATGAGCGGATCGATCAAGCCATCGAGCAGGCGAACCACAAAAAACAAGATGACGAGATCCGCGGGCTTCAGCCCGAAGACGTCGGTATAAAAATAACCGATGATCAGCATCATCGACGAGATGACGACGTTCACGGCCGCATCGCCCGCGCCGAAGCCGATTTTCTCAAGCACGGACAGTTTGTGAGTCTTCATGAAATGAGGGAACGGTGTGTTGGCGCTGACGAGCCGGGCTATTTCTTTGCGGGAGTCGTCTCGCGTTCAGGAACGCCAAAATCGGGCGTGCCATCCGCCTTCCAGCGCAGCACCTGCACGCGCGTGTGGCGGTTGGGGTCATACAGCGGATCGCCGGGGATGTCGCGGTAGTTGCGTGCGTGGTACACGATCAGGTCCGTCACGCCATCCGCCGCCTTCGTGAACTGATTGTGGCCCGGCCCGAAAATACCGTTGGCCTCGCTCGTTCTGAAAACGGGTTCAGGCGATTTCGTCCACGACCGCGGATCGAGCAGATCGGCGTTGGCCGACGCACTGAGCAGCCCGAGGCAATACTCCGCGCCGGTGCCGCTCGCTGAGTAGCTGATGAAAACGCGCTCGCCGCGGACGATGACGGCGGGCGCCTCGTTGACGCGGAAGCGGATCGTTTCCCACGGGAGCTCGGGTTTGCTGAGCAACACCGCTTTGCCCGCGATCGACATCGGGCCGTCCATTTTCGCGAGGTAGATATTCGTGTTTCCCTGGATCGCCGGGTCGTGTTGCGCCCAGGAAAGATAACGCGTGCCCCGAAGCTCGAACGTCGTCGCATCGAGTGCAAAGGACTCCCAACCGCTGTCGAGTTGACCGCGCTCGATCCACTCGCCCTCGAGCGGATTCGCCGAGGCGTTTTCCAAAACGTACATGCGGATGTCCCATACTTTCTCCGCTCCGCCAGCCGCAAAATAAATGAACCATTTGCCGTCGATGAAGTGCAACTCCGGCGCCCAGACGTGCGCGCCCATTGGACCGGTCGTGTGCTTGCGCCAGATGGTTTTCGCCTCCGCTTTCGTCAGTTCGGAAATCGTGCGGGCGCGGCGAAGTTCGAGCCGGTCGTATTCCGGCACAGTGGCCGTGAAATAATACCAACCGTCGGTATGCCGGACGATATGCGGATCGGCACGCTGCGCGATCAGCGGATTGGGATACTCAAACGATGAAGACGTCGCGCTCACTGCGGGGATCTCAATCGCGACCAGACAAAGCACGAGGCATAGACCGGGAAAACGGCACTTCATGAAAAAGCGGGGAGTTGGTGGGTTCGAACATGGTTAGGGTGGCGCGGGAGCCACGCATCGCTAAGGCGCGTCACTTCCCACATGCGCCTTTCTCCGGGCAAATCCGACAGCGTCGGGCGATTTTTCTGACGGGACGTTTTACCGTCGCCCGGTACTGGAAATTTCGTGACAAGCCCCCAGCGGCCTCGTTTCTCCGCGACCACAGACGCTGCCGAATGCACGGCAAACACGCCGTCCCGCGCTCCAGATTTCCACAACTTTCCGCAATTGTCGCAGCACCCCTGTCGGGTTTCCGCGTCCTTTGGCGCAT
>CAMLSH010000155.1 GCA_946482625.1 uncultured Opitutaceae bacterium | reverse complement strand
ACGGTGCGGCGGCGGAGAAGTGGCTGGAGACGCAGGGGGTGTCGGAAGAGACGAAACAGAGCTGGCGGGCGATCACGAGCGGGCGGTAGCGCGCGAATGACCAATGACCAATGGCGCAAGCGGAGGCCGGGGTGAAGTGGCCGAAGGGCACGCGTGGTCGGAAGATGGCGGAGGGAAAGGGATAAAGCGGGCTGGCAGCAGCGGGCGAACGATGGATAGCGTGAGGACATGGTGATGAAAACGTGGCAGGCGTTGGTGGTGGGTGGAGTTTGCGGAGCGGTGGTCGCGGGAGTCGTGGTGCGATGGACGAACCATTCGCTCGTAGGCGTTGCCGTTGAGCAGAAGCGGGACGCCGGTTCCTTCTCAGCGAGAGATCGATTCGCCGCGGGCTCGGGCTTAACGGCCGGAAATATAGCGCGTGGATATGAGGAGATGGTGGGAGAGAAATTGGAGGCGGAGATTCTTCGGCTGCGCGCGTGGCTCGATGGCGCGGGGCCGAGATTGCACGAGTTGGAGGTGCGGAGAATTCTCGCTGCGTGGTCCAAGCAGGATGCGCGGGCGGTGCTGGATGTTGTGAGCGGCGGCAAACGTTTTCCTGATCGCATACATGCCCTTAGCGTGCCCTTGGCGGAGTTGGCGAAGCGTGATCCCGGCGAGGTGGCTGACTGGATCCGGGTGCATGTACGGGAAGATGAGCGACGCGCCTTGTTTGGAGCACTGGCGGGGTCGATGGTGAGAGGCTCGCCACAACAGCTGGTTCAGATCCTAGCTTCCTATCCAGAAGCGGAGAAGAGCCACACGCTGAGGTTCGCTCTTGGAGTTCTGTTGCACGGGGCGCCCGCGATGGCGGGCGATTTTTTGGATCTGATCGAAGAAAAGAAGGTAGTGGTCGCTCCGGAGGAGATCGCAGGCGTGATCACGGCGTGGGCGTGGGAGGATCCCATGGCCGCTTGGAACTGGGCACAAAAGCGCAAGAAAGTCGGGGCACTCGCGGAGATTCCAACGATGTTGATTGCGCGGGTGGCCACCGTTGATCCGCGTCTCGCGCGGCGAACAGTCGAGGAGGAGGTGCTCGCCGGGCGAATTTTTAGCGGAAATCACGGCGTGCGCGTTGTTCAAGCGCTGCTGACTAAATCCCCCGCGGACGCGGAGGCAGTGCTGCCTTTGCTGGATCAAAAAATCGTGGAGCAGGCGCTTGAGGAGGTGGCGGGGAGCGAGCTGGAGGATCGACCCGATGCGACGGTGGAGTTGTTCAAGCGCTGGTTGGCGCCGGAAAAACGACAGGGGATTCTCGCAGACGGTTACGAGAGGTGGCTGCGCTCGGATGCGCGGGCGGCGGAGGCTTGGGCGGCGAATGTGAGCGATCCAGAAACGCGAGACGCTTTGAACGCGGGGGCTTTCAAACTAAGTGCGGAACGAGATGCTGAAACAGCCATGATCTCGCTCCAAGGTCTGACAGAGATTCCGAAGGCGATTCGCAAGTCGGCGAAGGCGGCGTTTGAAAACTGGAGCGTCAGCAAACCATCGGCGGCGGCGGAGTGGGCGCTCACCAATCCTGAGTTGGTTTCTCCCGGAGAGATCGCGCAGCTTGGATATTTTTTTGCACGCACGGACGAAGCGGCGGCAGTGACATGGGTTGCCAAACTGCCTGGTGGGCAGATGAGAGAAAGCGCGGTCGAAGGGGTGGCGGCGCTATGGGTAGGCGCTGGAGAATTCCAGCTTGCGAACCAGATGATCGCATCGGTCGCGGACGTCGAACGCCGGGAGGCGATAATGTTTCGGTTATATTCGGGTAAGAGAGCTCGATCAGATCCCAAGCGCCTGGAAAAATGGCTCGATGCGCTGCCGCTGGATGCGGAAACCAAGGAACGTTGGCGCCAGAAGGGCGGACCGAAATGACGGTGCGCGCTGAAAGCCCGTTTTCTCCCGTCCGACGTCAGTGTGCGATCAGAACCACTTGCGGCGGCGCATGAAGAGGGCGGTGGCGAAGGTCGCGGCGAGGGTGAGTGCGAAGGCGATCGGATAGCTGAAGGGGCCGGTGAGTTCGTGCATGAATTTATAGTTCATGCCGAACCAGCCGGAGACGAGCGTCGCGGGGAAAGAGAGCGCGGTGATCGCCGTGAGTGCTCGGATGCCGGTGTTGGCGCTGTGCTTGGATTTGTTGAGGTAGATCTTGAAGGAGAGAATCAACTGGTCGGACCAGCTCGTGGCCTGGGTTTCGATGCGGCCGAGTTCTTCGCCGAGATCGCGGAGGTACGGGAGGATGACGGCGCGGATGAGTTTGTGTTTGCCGGTGGAGAGCTCGGCGGCGATTTCGCGCTGGGGGCGCACGATCTGGCGGAGGCTGGCGAGTTGTTTGCGCAGGCCGACGACGCGCGGGAAAAGTTCTTCGGATGAGATGTGATGGAGGACGCCTTCCTCGAGCTCTTCGATCTGTTCGCGGATGGATGTGAGGGCCGGTTTATAGGCCTCGACCATAGTATCGAGGATGGTGTGGGCGAAACGATCGGGGCCGCGAACGATGAGGGTGGAGTTTTTTGCGAAACGTTCGAGCGAGGCATCGACGGCGCGCAGGGGACGGCGGTGGAAAGTGACGAGGAAGTTTTTCCCGATAAAAATATCCAGCTCGGTGGTCGTGAAGGCTTCGGTTTGGGTGTAGTCGACCGCGTGCATGACGAGGTAGAGGTAGTCGTCGTAGGGCTCCAGCTTCGGTAGTGGGGAATCGGCGACGCAGTCCTCGATGGCGAGCGGGTGGAAGGCGAAGGTGGTTTCGAGGACGAGTTTGATTTCGTCGTCGGTCGGGGAGGCGAGGTTGACCCAGAGCAGAACGCCGGGCTCGGCGCGCAGGGCAGCGAGGTCCGCTGGAGGCGGGTTGTGCGCGGCGAACTTGTTGTCGCGATAGACGAGGGTGGTGATCATGCGCGCGGGCGCGGCACGCGCGCATGAAATGACCAGTGGCCAATGACCAGTGAACAGTGAACGAGGTAGGCGTGGAGGCCAGGCGCGTGTGACGAGAGCGTCGTGAAAGCGGATGCGAGTCGAACAGCGCGCTCGGAGTGCGCGCTCCACCTCGGACGGCGGCGGGCTTTGGCGCTTCGGGCGGGAGTCGGAAAATCGCGGGCGTGGGGCAAACAACGCGCGGGGACCGCGCGTTTCACCTCGGACGTTATGAGCTCACTGGTCATTGGTCACTGGTCATTGGTCGTTGCGCGGCGAGTGCCGCGCTAGATCCAGCGTTTGCGTTTGCACCACCACCACATGGTGCCGGTGAGGAGCACGGTGGCGAAGAAGGCGATGGGGTATCCGTACACCGAATGCAGCTCGGGCATGTGCGTGAAGTTCATGCCGTACCAGGAGCTGATGAGCGTGGCCGGGAGCGTCAGCGCGGTGAGGGCGGTGAGGATTTTGAGGCCGTTGTTGGCGGAGACGTCGGATTTGCTGAGGTAGAGGTCGAAGGAAATGAAGAGCTGGTCGGCGTAGCTGGCGGCGGTTTCGTCGATGCGGATGAGGTTGTCGCGCAGGTCGCGAAAGTACGGGAGCATGACCGCGCGGATGATTTTGTTGTCGCCGTGCGCGAGGCGGCTGACGAGGTCGCGCTGCGGGCGGACGATCTGGCGGAGGTGGTTAATCTCTCCGCGGACTTCGAGGAGTTTCGGGATCAAATCCTGGTCGGAATCGCCGGTGAGGACGTTGTC
Source organism: uncultured Opitutaceae bacterium (assembly GCA_946482625.1). Next base: position 4,561 of record CAMLSH010000155.1, on the reverse strand, counting down.
TTCGATCTCCTCGAGTTCGGTGCGAAGTTCGTCGGTGATGGGTTTAAAATTATCGACGAGCAGATCCATCACGAGGTGGGCGAGACGGTCGGGTCCGCGGGCGACGACGCCGGTGGCTTTCACGCAGCGATCGATCGCGGCGGCGACGGACTTCAGCGGCATGCGGTGGAACGTGACGAGGAATTCCTTGCCGAGGAAGAGATCGAGTTCGGTGGTGTTGAATTTCTCGCTGCGGGTGAAGTCGACGGCGTGCGTGACGAGGAACAGGTGGTCTTCGTAGTCCTCGATCTTCGGGAGCGAGCTGGGCGTGACGCAGTCTTCGACGGCGAGCGGGTGAAATTGAAAGACGCCTTCGAGGACGAGTTTGATTTCGGCGTCGGTGGGGTCTTCGAGGTCGACCCAAAGAATGAGGCCTTTGTCCGCGCGGACGAGGCGGAGGGCCTCGACCTCAAGGTCGCGACCGACGAGTTTTCCTTCGCTGAAGACGAACGAGTGAATCATGCGCGCTGCGAGCGAGCATCCCGGGCGAAGGGAAGGCGGCAAGCCTAGCGTTGTGACGTGAGCGTGGCGCGAGCGGGAGGGCCGATACGTGCGCGCGGTTGGCGGTGTGCTGATGTTGCCTGAGCGATTCGAGGCGCGACAGGGAGTTGACGCGCAATGGCCTCACGCGAGGTGAGGCACGACGAGGAACGGGTCAGGCGACCGGTGCGAGGAGTTTATCCTCGGCGGTGGTGACGGCCTGGATGAACGCTTCCGGGGTATCGGCGCGTAGGAGCGCGTCGCGATTGGAAGGGTCTTTCAGAATTTTGCAGAGAGCGCTGACGACCGTGAGGTAGTCGCCGGGGTTCGATTTCGGCGTGCCGAGGACGAACATGAGGCGGACGTTTTGGTTGCCGTTTTCGAAGAGGACTCCGGAGTCGCTGCGACCGACGGCGAGGACGATCTTGTGAACGTGTTCGGTGCGCGCGTGGGGCAGGGCGATCTCGTTGCCGAGGCAGGTCGTATCGAGGCGTTCGCGAGCGAGCAGCTCGTTGTAGAAGCCTTGGAAATTCGAGACCTCAGGATGGCCGTCGAGCAGGCGCGCGACCTCGTTGATGGCGACGGTGCGTTTACCGCTCCGGACGGAGAGCGTGATTCGCGAGGGATCGAGGAGCTTGGACAAACGGCCGGCCATGACGCAAAAAATCAAAACGTGGACACAGGAAGAGGTGTGGAAGGAGACTTCGCCCGCAAATGTTGGCAAGGGCTGAATCGGCACTTTTCGGAAAAAACTGTGCTCAAGAAATCGCGAAAAGACGGAAGCGCAAAAGGGGAGGAGAATTGGTGGGGGAAAGTTGGCGAATGAGGACAGAAGACGGGAGGACGCATGAGGCGAAGATTGTATCTTGAGATGAATCCGGCGTGTTTGATGAGAAATGACGTGGCGCACACTTCGCAGCAGGCTGGGCTGGGTTTTGTTGTTGGTGATTTTGGCGACGGTGCTGCCGCCGCTGAGCTTTCTAGGAGTCGTCGCGTGGCGTGATCGGGCGGACGCATTGCCGGCGCACAATGCGGGTTATGGCGATGCGAGCTGGCTGGCATCGGCGCAGCCACGGGAAGTGATTTCGGTGACAGCAGATAAGGACGCGGCGGAGCGGCAGATCGCTGAGCTTGTGCGGCGGGCGGCGAAAGAGAAACGCGTGGTAAGTATCGCGGGGGCTTCGCACTCGATGGGCGGACACACGTTGATGGCGGGCGGCGTGGCGCTGGACCTGCGGGCTTTCCGGCATATGACCCTGGCCGACGATGGAACGCTGACGGTGGGGGCGGGCGCGCGGTGGTGCGACGTGATTCCGTTTCTCGATGAACTCGGTCGATCGGTCGCAGTCATGCAATCGAACAATGATTTTTCGGTGGGCGGCTCGCTGTCGGTGAACTGTCATGGCTGGCAGCACGACGCGCCGCCGATCGCGAGTACGGTGCAGGCGTTGCGCGTGGTGACTGCGACGGGGGACGTGGTGCGATGCAGCCGGGCGGAGAGGCCGGAGTTGTTTTCGCACGTGCTGGGCGGGTACGGGCTTTTCGGCGTGATCCTGGAGGCGGAGTTGATGACGGTGCCGAACGAGTTTTATCGCGCGGAGTCGCGGCGTGTCCGACCGGAAGAGTATGAGAAAGTCTGGCGCGAGGTAGCGGGAGATCCGGCGGTTGGGATGGCGTACGGGCGGCTGAGCGTGGCTCCGTCGTCGTTTTTGGAGGAGGGCGTGATCGTGGGGCTCAAGCGAACGGAGGAGGAGCGCTCGCCGGTGAGGACGTTGACGGAGCCCGATGCGAATACGCTGAAGCGGGTGGTTTTTCGCGGGAGCGTGGGGAGTGATTACGGAAAAAATCTGCGCTGGCGGCTGGAGAAGTGGTTTGGCGAAAACGGCAAGGCGGTGCTCTCGCGGAATCAGATTATGCATGAGCCGTCGGGGTGGTTTGCGAATCGCGATCCGGAGGCGACGGAGATTTTGCACGAGTACTTCGTGCCGCATGCGAGGCTGGCGGAGTTTGTGGAAAAGATCCGGCCGATCCTGAGGCCTGCGCGCACGTCGCAAGCGGTGATCGGAGCGGCGGGAGTGCACGCGGATTTACTGAATGTCACGGTGCGCAACGTGGAGCGCGATGCGGACACGGCACTGGCGTACGCGCGTGAGCCGGTGTTCGGGCTGGTGATGTTGTTTCACCAAGGCCGCGATGCGACGGCGGAAGCAGCGATGGTGGCGTTGACGCAGAAGTTGATCGATGCGGCTCTGGCGTGTGGCGGGACTTATTATCTGCCGTATCGACCGCATGCGACGCGGGAGCAGTTTGCGCGGGCTTATCCGCAGGGAGCGGCGTTTTTTGCGACGAAACGGGAGATGGATTTTGAAGAGGTTTTTCGGAATCAGTTTTATCAGAAGTACGGGCGGGTGGAATGAAGGGCGGCGGTGATCCACTCGCTGGCGCTCGTGGCTACGGGAAATAAAAAAGGCGAGCTGGTGGGCTCGCCTTTTTCTATTTCGGAAAGCGCGGTGGGGTACCGCGCCTCCGTCGGAGGACATGAAATGATCAGGTCGTGGGGGCGATCGGCGGTGTGCCGGGCTCGGTGCCGACGGCGGCGGCGTCGAGTTCTTCGGCGGTTTCGACGACGCGGGCGATGCTCATCAGCTTGTCGCCTTCGGCGAGGGTGAGGAGTTTCACGCCTTTGCCGCCGCGGTTCACTTCGCGGATCGTGTTCACCGGGCAACGCACGCTCTGGCCTTTGACGGTGAGGAGCATGATTTCGTCGGTGTCTTTCACGCTGAGCGCACCGACGAGTTTCACCGAGCCGTCTTCGGGGAGGTCGATCGCCCAGACACCGCTGCCGCCGCGGTTGATGAGGCGGTAATCTTCGAAGCGCGTGCGGACGCCGAGGCCGGCCTCGCTCGCGACGAGGAACTTGGTGGTGTGGTCGACGACCTCGATCGCCTGGAGGTAATCGCTCGCGAGCTTGAAGCGCATGCCGGTGACTCCGCCGGTGTTGCGGCCGGTGGCGCGGAAGAGTTCTTCGCCGGTCTCGGCGTCGCGTTCGCGGAAGCGGACGGCGAGGCCTTGGTGGGAAACGAGGATGAGCTCGTCGTTGCCGGTCGTGATCACGGTGCCGATCACGGTGTCGCCTTCGGAGAGGTTGATGCCGATGATGCCGCCTTCGCGCACGGCGTTCGTGTAGTCGGAGAGGAGGGACTTTTTGATGACGCCGCTCTTGGTGGCCATCACGAGGAACAGGTCGTTGGTGAAGTCCTTCACGCAAAGCATGGCGGCGATCTTTTCGCCGTCGGCGAGGCGGAGGAAGGAGGCGACGGATTTGCCCTTTGCGGTGCGCGCGCCCTCGGGGACGTCATACACTTTTTGAGCGAGACACTTTCCGAGCGTCGTGAGCACGAGGAGATAATCGTGCGTACTCGCGGTGAAGAGGCGCTCCACGAAATCGTCTTCGTAGGTCTCGGCGCCGATCACGCCTTTGCCACCGCGCTTTTGTGAGCGGTATTCGGCGACGGGCGTGCGTTTGATGAAGCCGAGGTGCGAGACGGTGATGACGCAGCCTTCGTTGGGGATGACGTCTTCCATGCGGAAGTCGCCCGCGGCGGCGATGATCTGGGTCTTGCGGTTGTCGCCGTATTTTTCGCGACCGGCGAGGAGCTCGGTCTTGATGACTTCGAGGAGGCGGGCTTCGGATTCGAGGATGAGGCGGAGCTCGGCGATGAGGGTCATCAGCTCGGCGTATTCGGCTTCGATCTTGCCGCGCTCGAGGCCGGTGAGCTGGTAGAGGCGAAGTTCGAGGATGGCGTCGGTCTGGCGCTCGGAGAGCGGGTACTTGGCCATCAAGCGCTGCTTGGCTTCTTCGCGGTTAGCGGAGGAGCGGATGATTTTGACGAAGTCGTCGAGGTTATCGAGGGCGATGATGTAGCCTTCGAGGATGTGGGCGCGGTCCTCGGCCTGCTTGAGGCGGAACTTGGTGCGGCGGGTGATGACATCGCGGCGGTGCTCGATGTAGCACTCGATGAGTTCCTTGATGTTCATCTGC
>CAMLSH010000154.1 GCA_946482625.1 uncultured Opitutaceae bacterium | reverse complement strand
GCGGAGACGGTGGCGACCTGGCGGATTTCCTCGGAGGCGTTCACCTTCTTGGAGATCTTGGCGAGCTCGGCGACAGCGGCTTCAACAGCCTTGTCGATACCGCGCTTCAGGTAGATCGGGTTCGCGCCGGCGGTGACGTGCTTGAGGCCCTCTTTGTAGACGGCTTCAGCGAGGACCGTGGCGGTCGTGGTGCCGTCACCAGCGGAGTCGTTCGTCTTGGAAGCAACTTCCTTCACGAGCTGGGCGCCGATGTTCTCGTAGGCGTCTGGAAGCTCGATTTCCTTGGCAACGGTCACGCCGTCCTTGGTGACGGTCGGGGAGCCGAATTTCTTGTCGATGACGACATTGCGGCCCTTCGGTCCGAGGGTGACTTTGACAGCGCGAGCGAGGAGCTCGACGCCGCGGAGGATTTTTTGACGGGCTGCTTCGTCGAAGATAATTTGTTTAGCGGGCATATTTTTAAGAGTGAGTGTTTAGGTTGTAAGGTAAATGCGGGTACAAAGCTCAGCCGATGACGCCGAGGATGTCGTCCTCGCGCACGATGGTGTACTTGACCTCGTCGATCTTCACTTCGGTGCCGCCGTATTTGCTGATGAGGACCTTGTCGCCGACTTTGACTTCGAAGGCGACGGAGTTGCCTTTTTCATCCTTCTTGCCGGTGCCGATGGCGATGACTTCAGCCTCCTGCGGCTTTTCCTTGGCGGAATCCGGGATGATGATGCCTCCGCGGACTTGCTCTTTGTTGTCTTCGAGATGTTTCACGAGGACGCGATCGCCGATGGGCTTGATTTTAACTTTGGCCATATAGGTTGTGGGTTGGGTTTGAGGAAGGTTGTGTGTGTTTTTTCAGGAAACGCGCACGCCGTCCGACACGGAGCCGGGCGGCGCACGCAAATTCTTAGAAATTATTTTTTGCTCTTGTCGTCGTCGACGACCTCGAAGTCCGCGTCCACGACGTCGGCTTTCTTCTCGGTCTTCTTCGCGGCGCCGCCTTCAGGGGAAGACGCGCCGGCATCTGCTCCGGGCTGGGCGCCGGCTGCACCTGCGGCCTGTTGGGCCTGGGCGTAGAGTTCGGCTCCGAGCTTCGTGAGGTTCTCGGAAGCAGCCTTGATCTTGTCGGCGTCGTTGGACTCGAGGTCCTTCTTCGCGTCCGTGATGGCCGCTTCGAGCTTCGATTTCTGTTCAGCCGGGAGTTTGTCGCCCGCTTCCTTGATCGCCTTCTCGAGCTGGTAGATTGAGCTGTCGAGCTGGTTCTTCGCTTCTACGGCATCGCGGCGCTTCTTGTCTTCCGCGGCGTGGAGCTCGGCGTCCTTGGTCATCTTCTCGACCTCTTCCTTCGAAAGACCGGAGGAGTTCGAGATGGTGATCTTCTGGTCCTTGCCGGTGCCGAGATCTTTGGCTGAGACGTGGAGAATGCCGTTCGCGTCGATGTCGAAGGTGACCTCAATCTGCGGCGTGCCGCGCGGTGCGGGCGGAATGCCGTCGAGTTTGAAATTACCAATCGTCTTGTTGTCACGAGACATCGGGCGCTCGCCTTGGAGCACCACGATTTCAACACCGGGCTGATTGTCCGAGTACGTGGAGAAAACCTGCGTCTTCTTCGACGGGATCGTCGTGTTGCGCGGTATCATCGGCGTGGCGACGTTACCTGCCGTCTCGATGCCGAGCGTGAGCGGGGTCACGTCGAGCAAGAGCACGTCGCGAACGTCACCTTTGAGAACGCCGCCCTGCACAGCCGCGCCGATGGCGACAACTTCGTCAGGGTTCACGCCTTGATGCGGCGGTTTGCCGCCGAGGCCCTTGGCGATTTCGACAACGCGAGGCATGCGAGTCATGCCGCCCACGAGCACGAGTTCATCGATCTTCGAAGAATCGAGCCCGGCGTCCTTCAAGCAGTTCTTGAACGGAGGAATGCAGCGGTCGAAAAGCGATTCACAGATCTGCTCCATCTTCGCGCGAGTGAGCGCGATATTGAGATGCTTCGGACCGGAGGCGTCCGCCGTGATGAAGGGGAGATTGATGTCCACCGACTGCGTCGAGGAGAGCGCGATCTTGGCTTTCTCGGCCTCTTCCTTGAGACGCTGGAGCGCCATCGGATCTTTGCGCAGATCGATGCCGTTTTCCTTTTTGAAGGTATCGACGAGCCAGTTAATCAACGCTTCGTCCCAGTTGTCGCCACCCAGGTGAGTATCACCGTTGGTCGCTTTGACCTCGAAAACGCCGTCGCCGATTTCGAGCACGGACACGTCAAACGTACCGCCGCCCAAATCGAACACCGCGATCTTTTCGTCCTTTTTCTTGTCGAGACCGTACGCGAGCGAGGCCGCCGTAGGCTCGTTGATGATACGCATCACTTCGAGACCGGCGATCTTGCCGGCGTCCTTGGTGGCCTGACGCTGCGCGTCGTTAAAATAGGCGGGCACGGTGATCACGGCCTGCGTGATCTTTTCGCCGAGATAGGCCTCAGCGTCGGCTTTCAGCTTCGCGAGGACGAAGGAGCTGATCTGCTGCGGGGCGAACTGCTCCGTCTTGTCGCCAACCTGCGCTTCGATGTACGCGTCGCCGTTTTTGCCCTCGACAACTTTGAAGGGGAACCCGGCGATTTCCTTCTGCACTTCGGAAAACTTGCGGCCGATCAGGCGCTTCGCCGAAAAAATGGTATTGCGCGGGTTGGTGACCGCCTGGCGTTTGGCGGCCTGGCCGACCAGACGCTCGCCGGTTTTCGTGAATGCGACGACCGACGGTGTCGTGCGTGCGCCTTCCGCGTTGGGGATGACGACGGGCTCGCCGCCCTCCATGACGGACATGCACGAGTTGGTGGTTCCTAAATCGATACCTAAGATGCGGCTCATGCCTACGTTTCAGCAATGCATGTGCCTCAGCGCAGCGCCATCTTGGCTACCAACTGTTATCCAAAGGCTTAAAAATTTACAGACGCCAAAAAACCCCATTTCGGCGCCTTTTAGAAACGAAAATCCGCGCCAGCCTGTCGCACCATTGTCACGCCTTTCGAAAATCGGCGCGCAGCGGTGTCACTCCATTTCGGCACGCACTCTTCGCGTCGGATCAGTCACCGAAACGCAACGATGACGCAGGCTGGCGAGAAGCTCCTATTGAATTCCGGGCATCCACGCCTACCGTTCGCGCATGGAAATGGAAATCACCCTGCCCGGTCAGATCGCGGTGATGACGCTGCCCAACGTCTCGTTTTTTCCGCAAGCGCTGATGCCGCTGCACATCTTCGAGCCTCGCTACCGCCAGATGCTTAAAGAGTCCCTCGCGACTCACCGGCTATTCGCCGTCGCTGGCTTGGACCCAAAACGCGCGGCAGACGCGACTGCGTTCGAGCCGGCTCATCGGATCGCGACGGTCGGCATCGTGCGCGCCTGTCAAAAAGCGGAAAACGGCACGTCCAACCTGCTCCTCCAAGGCCTCGCTCGCATCGCCTTCACCGAAATCGTCCGCGAGCACCCGTATCGCATCGCCCGCATACAAGCGCTTGCCAGCGAACAGGGCGCCGCGGAAACGGAGAACCACCGCCTGCGCGCCGGTCTGGCAAAACTTATCGTGACCAAACAACGCCTCGGCGGCTTCATGCCCGCGGAGTTCGCGCGCTTCTTAAAAACCATCGAAGACCCGGAAACCTTCGTCGACCTCGCCGCCTTCAGCCTCTGCGAAGACGCCGCGATCAAACAGCAGCTTCTCGAAACTTTGGACGTACATGCGCGCCTCCAGCTTTTCTCGAAGCAACTGCGCACCGACATCGAAACCCTCAAGCTTCGCCACAAACTTCAGGGCCATCTCCCAGACGACCGCATCGGCAACAACTGATCCCTCGCAACCGAGGCCGCTGCACGCTCCAGCATTTGGATACGCGTGGTTCTCGTCCACCGCCACGGGCACAAAAAAAGCGGCGTCCTCTCGACGCCGCTCGATTCTAAAACCGTCCCGCCCGACTTATTCGAGCATCCCGTAGACGAGTGCGGACGCTTCCTTGCCTTCAGCGGTCAGCTTGCCGTCCGGCCCGAAGACCTTGAAGTGCGGTATCGACTGCATCTTGTACTGCTGAGCGACGGGCGACTTCCAATCGATGCCTTTGTGCTCAGGACGATTGATATCGACCTTCACCACCACGATGTCCTCCCGCGCCGCATGCAGCGCGTCCAGTTTCGGAGCGATCGCCCGGCAGGGCGGGCAAAACTCGCTCGTGAAATCGAAGATCACGGTCTTCCCGGGCACCAAATAGTCGGTGATCGTCACCTCCGCACCGTGGGAAATTTTCTCCGGCTTCTCCGGCTTGGTCCGCGCATCGGCGGCAGATGCCACCGACACGAAAGCTGACGACAACAACAACGAGGCAACAAACGCGCGTAATGATTTCATGAGTTATAGAAGGGGTTGATTCGCTACGCCTCCCGTTTCGCTCTGAACTTCCGCCCTGTCAAACCACGCGACATCCCATCTCACTCCTCACGCACAGAAGAAGAGCGCTCCGGCGCCGCCAGACCCGCGCAGCACAGTTGAAAATTCCCCGGCCTGTGCGAATGAGTCCGCCCCCCGCCATGCGTTTCGCCGCCGATCTCCACATCCACTCCCGCCACGCTGGTGGCGTTTCGCCCGCGATGACCCTCGAAAACATCGCGCTCTGGGCCCAGCGCAAAGGCGTGGATCTCCTGTCTACCGGCGATTGCCTGCAAGCCGACTGGCTCCACGAAATCGAAACCAAGCTCATCCCCGCCGAGCCCGGCTTCTTCGCCCTCCGCCCCGACATCGAATCCGCCCTCCACGAAAAACTCCCCGCGCACCTGCACCGCTCCTTCCGATTCGTCCTGGGCACCGAGGTCAACTGCGCCCCGCCCGGCACGCGCCCGCTCGGCGGCATCCACCACCTGATCTATTTCCCGTCGCTCGAAAGCATCCACACCTTCCGCGAAAAAATCCTCCCCTCCGGCCATCTCCAAGAAGGTCGTCCCGATCTCGCGCTCACCTCGCGCCAGCTCCTCGAGCTCGTCCTCCAGCACGACCCCGCCTGCCACCTCGCGCCAGCCCACGTATTCAATCCCTGGTTCTCCGCCCTCGGCACCATCGGCGGCAGCCGCACGCTCGACGCCGTCTTCGGCGATCTCACGCCGCATCTCCTCGCCGCCGAAACCGGCCTCACCTCAACGCCTCCGATGTGCCGCCGCGTCTCCAGCCTCGACCGCCTCGCCCTCTTCTCCTGCTCCGACGCCCATTCCCTCGATAACATCGGCCGCGAATGGACACTCCTCGACATCGAGCCTTCCTACACCGCCCTCTTCGCCGCCCTCCGCTCCGGCTCTCCGCAACACATCCTCGGCACGCGTAAATTCCCGCTCCACCGCACGCGCTACTTCCTCAACTGGTGCGGTCAGTGCCAGGAAAACTTCGACGCGAAACTCTGCCCCAAATGCCGCCGCCCGCTCGTCGACGGCTCCCGCGACCGCCTCGAAAAAATCGCTGACCGCTCCACGCCCCTCTTCCCCAGCGCCACATCACCGTTTCAAGAACTCCTCCCGCTCGCCACGCTGATCGCCCAGTTGAACAACCGGAAGCCCGACAGCGACATCGTCACCACACTTTCGCGACAGCTCATCGACACCGTCGGCCACGAACGATTCCTCCTCACCGAAGCCACCCCCGACGACATCGCCCGCGCCGGTATTCCGCAAATAGCGACCGCCCTCCTCGCTCAACGCGCCCAGCCCACCGCCTACTTTGCGCGTCCCACCCGCAAACCGCCTGAGCCGCCCACTCAACAATTTTCGCTGCCGCTGTAGCACCGTCCTCCGAAAATCACTTCCTCCTGGAGGGCGGCGCTTCGTCGCCGCCGTTCCCATCGTCGTCTTTCCATTCGTCAGGAATTCACCCCGGATCCTTTTCGTCTTCTGCGCCTTTTGTGGCCACCTTTCATCTATCCCTGACCGCGTGGGCGAAGCCCTATACGCGGCGCCGCGCCACCCACGCGATCGGCAGCCCCACCAAAAACACGTGCGCCGCCAGCACCCACACATCCACGTTCACCGGCCACGCCTTCGCCTGATACGCAGAGAGCGGCATCACGATCATGTTCATGAAAAAATAAACGCCCGCCCCAAAAATCATCCCACTCGCCCAAACTCCTCGCCCCACCAACACCGGCCACTTCCGGCTCGCCGCCCAAAAAACTGCCGCCGCACCCAGCGCGATCAGGAAATGCGACGCCACTCCCAGCGCCGCCATCCCCAATCCGCCCGTCTTCATCGCCGCTTTCCCCAACCACCCCGCCGCGATCGATTTCAAAACGCCCATCCCCGTCGCGCCCTTCGCGCCGTAATAAAAAATCGCAAACGCCAGATCGAGCGTCCCCGCGATCCCCCCGCCCCACACGATCGCCTTCACGGAGGCATTCTCTGTTCGTGACGTAGCGAGGGAGGATTGTGCGGAGCTCATCGCGGTTGTTTTCAGCTACAACAAACAACCCCGCAAACGCGCAAATCCCTTCAGCCTTCGTCACCAGGCACCGCTCGGCCACTCTCACGTGATTCGCGATCAACGTGCCCCCGTCACGCGAATAGCCGGTGCCGCACATAGAGCGCAACACCGGCAGTTCGTCGTTACTTCGTTTTACTTCTCCGCCGATCAACACAACGCGTACTCAGTCCGCGCGCGCCTTGTAATAGCTCGCCTGCAACTTGTCCCACGCCGCGATCGTGTTCTGCTTGGCACTGTCCCACGTCGCCGCCGTCGCATCGCCGAGCGCAGAAACCTTGGCCTTATAATCCGCCTCGGAATCCTTCAGTTCCTCCATCGCGGCCTTGCGGCTGGCGCTCGCCTGCGCGTCGGAATAGTCCGCCTTCACCTTGCTGACTTTCGCGTCCATCTCGGCGGACAACGCTTTGGCGTTCGCCGCAAATTCGTCGCGCTTTTCAAACGTCGCGCCCTTCACGTTGTCCCATGCGTTGGAGAGCGCATCTTTCGTGCTATTGTAAGCCTCCTTGCTCTTCTCGCCCACCGTGTGAGCGGCGTCCGACAGAGTGGTTTTGGTTTCCTGTCGCTCTTGCTTCGAGCAGCCGGCCAATCCGGCAACAGCGAGTACAGACGCGGCAAACGTCACGCGTAGAGGAATGGAGTGAGAGAATAATTTCGTTTTCATAAGCAGATATCTGCGGAGTTTCTGATGCGGGTTGTGATCGAAGCCACTCAGCGGCCTCGGCCAGTGACCGGGGCCATCGCGGCTTCGAAACGAGCGGACTACAGAAACTGCCGCTGGTTCAGACCGCCTTCATGTTATTAGCCGCTCACCTACCCCAGCCGACCTCGCACCGATAGCGCCGTCAGCGAAACCCCTGAAAGTCTCCGCGAGTTTTCATTGTTCGGCTTCGCGGATTCACACCACGGTCCCACGCAAATTCTCCAACCGTCCGCCTCCCTCCTCCCTTGCCGGCCCTTCGCGTAAACTCATTTCTCTTTCCATGTTTGCCTCTCCGATGCCCCTCGCCCGCCCCTTCCGCATTCTCGGCCTGCTCGCATGCTCGCTGGCACTGACCGCAGCGTCCGCCGTTGCCGCCACGTTCTACGTCGCACCCAACGGAAACGACTCCGCCAAAGGCACCCTCGACGCCCCCTTCGCCACGATCCAGCGCGCGCAAAAATCCGTCGCGCCCGGTGACACCGTCCTCATCCGCGGCGGCCTCTACAAAATGCCCGCATCCCAGATCGCCGCCACCAGAGGCATCTACGCCTGCGTCACGCTGCTCGATAAAAGCGGTCGTCCCGGCAAACCCATCCGCTACTGGGCGCACCCCGGCGAGCAGCCTGTATTCGATTTCTCTGACGTGAAGCCACCGGGCCAACGCGTCACCGCCTTCCGCATCGACGGCGACTGGCTTCACCTCAAAGGCCTCGAAGTCATCGGCGTCCAGGTCACCATCACCACGCACACCCAGTCCATCTGCTTCGACAACCAGGGCAGCCATAACCTCTACGAACTCCTCAGCGCGCACGACGGCATGGCCATCGGTTTCTGGATCGGCGCCGGCGCCCACAACCTTGTCCTCAACTGCGACGCCTACCGCAACCACGACACCGTCTCCGGCAACAAACGCGGCGGCAACGTCGACGGCTTCGGCTACCACGGCAAAGCCGGCAGCGTGAACAACATCTTCCGCGGCTGCCGCGCCTGGTTCAACAGCGACGACGGCTTCGACCTCATCAACTCCACCGAGCCCACCGTCATCGAAAACTGCTGGGCCTTCTACAACGGCTTCTCGCCCGACTTCACCCCGCTCGCCGACGGCAACGGCTTCAAAGCCGGCGG
>CAMLSH010000153.1 GCA_946482625.1 uncultured Opitutaceae bacterium | reverse complement strand
GAGCCCGACTACAAGAAGTGCGCCGTCCGCATCCTGCGCCGCGCCGCCGTGCCGTCATGAGCGCCCCCCGTCCCAGTCCGTCCGCCGCCGGGCTCGGCAAGGGCCAAAAGCTCGCCGTGATCGCCGCCATCGTCGCCTTCACCACCGGCCTGAGCGGCGTTTTCATGGGCCTGCTCCAAACCGAACGCTCGGCCCGCATCATCGGGGAAACGCGTCAGCACTTCGATGCCACGCTTTCGCCCACCGTCCACGAAAGTCCAGCCTCCGCCGCGATCGCTCCTCTTTACAGCGACCTTCCCGACCGCACGCGCCAGCCAAATCACGACTGGCACAGCCACCTCGGCACGCTCCCGCCCGCTGCGCCCTTTACCGCCACCACGCCTCCGCTGACAGACGCGGAAGCTGCCGCCCTCCTCGTCCGCCGCGCCAGCCGCCGCGCCTTCAACGGCGCTCCGCCAACTGTCCCGCATCCGATTGACCAATACCACTCCGCCTCCTGCCTCGCCTGCCACGGTAAACCCACACGAATCGGCGCCATCGACACGCCGCAGATGAGCCATCCGGCGTACACGCATTGCATCCAATGCCACGCGCCCGCCAACGGTCCCGGCCCAGCCCTCGTCTCGTCACCGCCCGCACTTGCGACGCCCGTTCTCGCCAACACCTTCACCGGCCTCGCCGCCACCACGCGCGGCACCCGTGCCCACGCCGATGCTCCGCCCACCGTTCCGCACACGACGGCGATGCGCGAAAACTGCCTCGCCTGCCATGGCCCCGGCGGCTCCAGCGCGTTCAAACCCACGCATCCGGAGCGCCAGAACTGCGTCCAATGCCACGCCCTCGACGCCGGCCGCGAAACGCTTCCGCTGCTCGGCACCTCCACGCCCCCGCCACTCCCGAACAGCCTCAAGACCGGCAGTTGACCCTCCGCTGCCCTCGCCATGTCCGCTCCCGCAATCAACCGCCGCGATTTCCTCACCCGCTGGCTGCGCCCCGTCGGCAGACGCCAGCAACCACCTCCCGCCATGTCCTCCCCTTCTCCCGCCCACGTATCCACATCGCCGGCACCCGCTGCAGCTGTCACCTCGACGGAATCCCCCTTGCGCCTGCCGCCGTTGCAACAAGCCGTCCTCGATGTCGCCACTGCCGACGCTCTCTTCCGCGATCTCGCCGCCTGCACACAGATTCACGCCGTCATCCCCAAATACGCCGCCCGTGGCCACACCGCCGCCGAGACGATCTCCCTAGAAACCGCCCGCACCCGGCTTGCCGCCGGCCTGCTACTCGGCGTGCAAATCCGCTACGCGTTTGATGGCCACACTTGGTGCGACACCCTCCTCCGCCGTCCCGCCGGCCTGACGCTCGTCCGTATTCGCGAAGCCGATATCGAAGCCACCATCGAGCCCGCGTCTTAAGCGAACCCCGTCTGCAATTAGCAGACGCCTCCGATCAACCGCGCAGGCGATCAGCCGAAGCCGCACCCTCAAAATTTCGCCCTTGGCGAAATTCATTCGCGGTCCCCTCTTCCGCCTCCGCCCCACTCGCTACCCGCAACTCACTACTCGCTACCGACTGCACCTCCCGCCTTCCGTCTCCGCGCCCTTTACTCCGCGCCCGCCCCGCACATCGTCAGCGGTGATATGCGCACACTCACCGCCGCTCTCGCCCTGATTGTTGCCACCCTCTTCCTCGCGCCCGCCGCGTCCGCCCAACGCGGGACCGCCGTCGAAGCCGCGCTCCGCACGCAAACGCTCCACCTCGGCAACGGCGCCGAGCCCGCCGATCTCGACCCGCAGGTCTCCACCGTCTTCACCGACTACAACATCCTCATCTCGCTCTTCGAAGGCCTCACCGTCATCGACGAAGCCACCTCGCAAGCACTGCCCGGCGCCGCCGCGCGCTGGGACATTTCCGCCGACGCCCTCACGTACACGTTTCATCTCCGCGAAAACGGCCGTTGGTCCAACGGCGATCCCGTCACCGCGAAGGATTTCATCACCGCCTTCCAACGTATCCTCTCCCCCGCGCTCGGCTCCGAATACGCCTACATGCTTTTCCCGGTGAAAAACGCCGAGGCCTTCAACACGGGAAAACTCACCGACTTCGCCCAAGTCGGCTTTCGCGCGATCGATGCCCGCACGCTCGAAATCACACTCAACCATCCCACGCCTTACCTGCTCGCCCTCGTCGCACATCAGGCCTGGTTCCCTGTCCATCCGCCAACCATCTTGAAGTTCGGCAAACTCGACGAACGCGGCACGCGCTGGACCCAGCCGGGCAATCTCGTCGGCAACGGCGCCTACGTCCTCAAGGAGTGGCAGCCCAACGCCCGCATCGTCGTCGAGAAGAGCGACACGTATTGGGATTCCCCCAACACCAAGCTCCGCTCCATCGTGTTTTATCCCAACGAAGTCATCGCCACCGACGAGAGAAACTTCCGCTCCGGCCAGCTCCACATCACCTACGATCTGCTGCCCGAAAAAATCCCCGCCTACCGCAAGCAGTCGCCCACCCCGCTCCGCGTCGATCCATTCCTCGAAACGCTCTTCATCCGCTTCAACACCACCAAGCCGCCCTTCGATGACAAAAAAGTCCGCCAGGCCCTCGCCCGCGCCATCAACCGCGACGTCATCTGCCGCGTCCTCCTCCACGGCAGCCGCGAACCCGCGCACTTTTTCACGCCGCCCAACACCGCCGGCTACACCGCGACCGCCCGCGTCCCCACCGATTTCGACGCCGCCCGCAAACTCCTCGCCGAAGCCGGTTACCCCGGCGGCAAGGGCGTCCCCGTAATCGAACTCCAGATGAACACCGACGCGATCAACACCAAGATCCTCGAAGCCGTTCAAGAGATGTGGCGCCGCGAGCTCGGCATCAGTGTTCGCCTCACGAGCCTCGATTTCCGCGTCTATTTGGATAACCAGCGCTCTCTCTCATATCAGGTTTCCCGCTCCCGCTGGGTCGGCGACTACAACGACCCCAACACCTACCTCGACATGTTCGTGACCGGCGGCGCCAACAACCAGACCGGCTGGAGCCACGCCGAATACGACCGCCTCATCGCCGAAGCCGGCCGCACCCTCGATCAAGCCACGCGCTTCGAGCTCTTCCAAAAGGCCGAAGCCATCCTACTCGATGAAGCTCCGATCACGCCCGTGTTTTTCGGCACCCGCACTTTCCTGATACACCCTTCCGTCAAAGGCTGGGTCCCGGCACTCCTCGGCATCCATCGCTACCAGAAAGTGTGGCTGGAATAACCCGACTACGCCCCGCCCTTCCGCCCCACGAATCACTAACTACCAGCTACCTCCGTCCCCACGTCACCGCCCCGCCCGTCCTCGCTCAACCCTCCGCCTCCGCCGTCCGCCACTGGTCATTGGTCACTGGTCATTGATCATTTCACCCACAAATCCCTTTCATCGCCCGCTCCCGCTGGCACACAACCTGCAAACTCAAATCGCGTTCTCCGGTCCGCCGGGAAACCAACCCTGTCCATGCGCCTCGTTCTCTCCCTGCTCGTCCTCTGCTGCACCGCCCGCCTCGCCGCCGCCGACCTCACCGCCGTCCGCGTCTGGCCCGGTTACCGCACCGCGGAATCATTCGAGCGCATCTCGGAATTTTTTGACGGACAGGAAAACACCGGTCGCCAGACCGTCCTCCGCAGCCAGCCGGCAACGCGCGAAGGCTTCTACTTCCTCACCCGCCTCAAAAACACCGGCCCGGTGCGCGAAAACGTCCGCGTCGAGCTGAACGTCATCACGCCAGCCTCCGCCGAACCGAAACGTATCACTTCTTTCGCGACCACGAGCATCCCCGTCGGAAACCACGTTCTCCAGATCGGCCTCACCGGCGCCGACTGGCCCGACGCCACCGCCCAGCCTGTCGCCTGGCAGCTCCGCCTGCTCTCCGCCGACGGACAAGAACTCCTCCACGAGCAAAGTTTCCTCTGGAGCCACACCGCTAAAAACTAACCAAACAACTTTTCCGAGGTGGAGCGCGCACTCCGAGCGCGCTGTTAACCGCCACCCGCTTTCACCCCGAAAAGCACTCACCTCACCGCCTACTTTTCACATCCGCCATTGGTCACTGGTCATTGATCACTGGTCATTCTCTTCACCCTCTTCCGCTATGCCCGACCTTTTCGCCAGCTACGAACACGCCCGCTTCTATGACGAGATGTTCGCCGCCCCCGGCAAACCGCACGCGCACTATCAGCGCCTCGCCGAACGCTTCGGACGCATGGAAGGCATCGCCGAACTCCTCCAGCGCCAGCGCACCGCCGACCAGACTTTCCTGAGCCGCGGCGTCACCTTCACTGTCTACTCCGACAACGCCGGCACCGAGAAAATTTTCCCGTTCGATCTGCTCCCGCGGATCATTCCTGCCCACGAGTGGAAACACCTCGAAGCCGGCCTCACCCAGCGCATGCAGGCGCTGAACATGTTCCTCGCGGACATCTACAGCGACCAGCGCATCCTCAAAGAAGGCATCGTCCCGCGCGGCATGGTCGACTCCTCGAAAAACTTCCGCCCCGAACTCGTCGGCTTCAAGATCCCGCGCGGCCTCTTCGTCCACATCAACGGCACCGACCTCATCCGCGACGAAGCCGGTGAGTATCGAGTTCTCGAAGACAATCTCCGCACCCCTTCCGGCGTCAGCTACGTCCTCGAAAACCGCCAGGTGATGAAGCGCGTTTTCCCGAATCTGATCCGCGACTACCGCGTCCGCCCGGTCGAGAACTACACCAACGACCTCCTCTCGCTTCTCACCTACCTCGCGCCCGAACACATTCCCGAGCCGACTGTCGTCCTGCTCACCCCAGGCGTCTACAACTCCGCCTACTTCGAGCACAGCTTCCTCGCCCGCCAGATGGGCATCGAGATCGTCGAAGGCTCCGACCTCGTCGTCGAAGACGACAAAGTCTACATGCGCCGCACCGACGGCCTCGCCCCGGTGCACGTCATCTACCGCCGCATCGACGACGACTTCCTTGATCCCACCGTCTTCCGCAAAGACTCCATGCTCGGCGTCCCCGGACTCGTGGAGGCGTATCGAAAAGGCAACGTCGCCCTCTGCAATCCCATCGGCACCGGCATCGCCGACGACAAAGCCGTCTATTACTACGTCCAGAAGATGATCAAATTCTACCTCGGCCAGGACCCGATCCTCCCGAACGTGGAAACCTTCCTCTCCGCCGATCCGAGCGACCTCAAATACATCCTGGCCAACCTCTCCAAGCTCGTCGTCAAAAGCGTCAACGAAGCCGGCGGCTACGGCATGTTGGTCGGCCCGCACAGCACGACCGCGCAGATCGAGGAATTCCGCGCCAAGATCATCGACAACCCGCGCAACTTTATCGCCCAACCCACCATCGGCCTCTCCCGCTGCCCGAGCGTTTGCGGAGACACCATCGAAGGCCGCCACATCGATCTGCGTCCTTACATTCTCAACGGCGAAACGATCAAAATCATGCCCGGCGGTCTCACCCGCGTCGCCCTCAAAAAAGGCAGCCTCGTCGTCAACAGCTCCCAAGGCGGCGGCTCAAAAGACACCTGGGTCCTCGCCGACGAAACCACCGCCCCCTTCCAAACCCAATCGCAGTCGCAGTCTCCACTGGTAGAGAAGGTCCTGGTCTGATCGAACCATTGACGCGGAGTGACCAATGACCTATGACGCAGTGACCAATGAAAGCCGGAGGGAACGAGCTGGAGGAGCGCGCGTCGTCATTTGCGGAAGTCGTCATCGATTTCTGCCGAAGCCTCCCGCTGGACGCGGTCAACGATCCGCTCGTCCGGCAACGGGTTCGCTCCGCCACGAGTATCGGTGCCAACTACTGCGAAGCGGACGAAGCCTAATCGAAGAAAGACTTCCGTCACAAAATCGCCCTCTGCCGCAAAGAGCCGCGAGAGACCAAATACTGGCTCCGCATGATCGCCCGCTCCGCGCCAGCTCACGCTCCGCAATCCCGCATACTCTGGCGCGAGGCGAAAGAACTGCACTTGATCTTCTGCGCCATCGTCCGCACCACCGACAAAAACCTGCGAGCCGCCGCCACTGCTCGCGCCAAACTTTAGCCTCAACACCAGCGACGTCGCGCCCCGCCTGCGCTCCGCCCACTGGTCATTGGTCACTGGTCATTGGTCATTCTCCATTCTCCCCATCATGCTGAGCCGCGTCGCCAACCTCATCTTCTGGACCGCCCGCTACCTCGAGCGCGCCGAAAACGCCGCCCGCCTCCTCGACGTCAACGCACAGCTCGTGCTCGACCTCCAGAGCCGCCAGGCCGCCGACGATCCGCGTTCCTGGGAACCCCTCGTGTATGTGTGCGGTGGCGACGAACTCTTCCACAAGCTCTACGGCGATGAGGTCACCGAGCGCACCGTCGTCGATTTCGTCCTCTTCAACCGTCAGAACCCCAGCTCGTTTCTCTCCTGCATCGCCTACGCTCGCGAGAACGCCCGCTGTATCCGCGACCAGCTCGCCGGCGAAGTCTGGGAGGAGCTCAACACCTTTTTCCTGAAGTTCAAAGAGGACGACTACTCCCGCTACGCGCAGCTCGGCTCCTCCGAGTACCTCGCCTTCCTCAAAGGCCGCATCCAGCTCTTCTACGGTGTCGCCGAATCCATGATACCGCGCACCCAGATGTGGTGGTTCTTCGAGCTCGGTCGTTTTCTGGAACGCGCCGACAACACGTCCCGCATCCTCGATGTGAAGTACTACATGCTCCTGCCCGACAACACATCGGTGGGCTCCGCGCTCGACATGGTTCAATGGGCCTCCGTGCTCCGTTCCTGCTCCGCCTTCGAAGCCTTCCGCAAAAGCCGCCGCGGCCAGCTCACGCTCGAACGCGCCGTCGATTACCTCGTCCGCGATCACTTCTTCCCCCGCAGCATTCTCTTCTCGATCAACGAGGCCGGCCTCGCGCTCGCTCAGATCACCGCCACTGCGCCCCACCTCGCCGACAATCCCGCCGGCCGCCTCATCGCCAGCCTCCGCGATCACCTCGAAAAAACCGTCGTCCGCGAAGCCATCGCCGACGGGCTGCACGAGTACCTCGACGATATCCAGCTACGCCTCGCCGCGGTCCACGCCGCCACCCAAGCGACGTTCATCCACTACTCCAGCGACACTGCGAAAGTGCTCGCGTGACTTCCCGGCGCCCTTCGTAGCGAACGCGCCGCCTCCGCTCACGTCCGCCCGCGTTTCGGCGGCGGAAACTGCTTCGCGATGATCGCCATCGCCTCCTGATGAAGCCCGCTCGAGCTCCAGCAGAGCTCGCGTTTCACCGTGCAATCGATCCCCGCGTCGAACAGCGAGAACAACACGCCCAGCACGCACGCGTCTGTATCCACGCCGCACAGCGTCGCCTTCTTCAGGCCCAGCGCCCGCAACTTCGCGATCTGGCTCGGTTTCAGTCCGTACCCGGTCTTGCTCAACACGAGATCCCCGGGCTCCGGTTCGATCAAAAGCGCCGTGTCCATGGTGTTCGGCAAACACGAGGTCTGCCCGAGCTTCTTTCGAAAAAGCGACCCCGGCGGATTGATAAAACGGGTGAATATCCGGCAGTCGAATCGCCGCGCATACGCGCGAATTCGCTTCACCACATAATCGGGCGGAGGAAACGCCCGCTGCAGGTCCACGATGATGAGAGCTTTCATGAAAAACCGTGCTATCCAGCGCGACGCCACGCGTCCCTGCCGTCTCAACCGTCGGTCGTTTCGCCGCCCATCACCTCGAGAACGATTCCCGTGATGTACGACGCGTCCGCATCGGACGCCAGAAACACATACGACGGCGCCAGCTCTTCTGGCTGCGCGGGACGCCCCATTGGGGAATCCCCGCCAAACACGGAAACTTTCTTCGGCGTCATGCCTTGGTCGGACGGATTCAACGGCGTCCAGACCGGCCCCGGCGCGATCGCGTTCACGCGAATACCGCGTTCGATCAGATCCATCGCCAACGTCTTCGTGAACGCGTTGATCGCTCCCTTGGTCGACGAGTAATCCGGAAGTTTCGCCGAACCCAGTATCCCCGTCTCCGAGCTGGTCGCGATGATCGCCGCACCCGGTTTCAGGTGCGGCAGAGCTGCCTTCACGAGGTGAAAATAAGCGTAGATGTTCGTCTTGAACGTGTGATCGAACTCCTCCGTCGTGACTTTCTCCAAGCTGTCGTTGCGACCTTGATACGCCGCGTTCGAAACGAGGATGTCGAGCCGTCCGAAATGCTTCACGGTTTTCTCCACGACTTCTTTACACGCCGCTTCCCGGCTCAAATCCGCCGGCAGCAGCAGACACCGCCGCCCCACCGCTTCGACCGACTGCTTCGTCTGCTCGGCGTCCGACATCTCCTGCGGCAGGAAAGAGATCGCCACATCCG
>CAMLSH010000152.1 GCA_946482625.1 uncultured Opitutaceae bacterium | reverse complement strand
GCGGCACCGCCGCCTTCACCGCCGGATGTTTTGCGACCTGCTCATAGTCGGCCCACGCCAGATTCCCCGGCGACGCCTCTAAATGAAAAATCGCGTTGAGCACCAGCTGCAGTTTTGAACCGCGCGCGCCGAGTACCGCGTCGAAGCCCGTCGTCGTATCCGTGAACGCCCGCTGCGCCTGCGTCTTCACCGTCCAAACCGTCATCAACAACCCTGCCGCCAGCGCGATGCTGCCCGCCGTCACAAGCGTGGACAACGCATGCTGCCGAAGACTGCGATAAATAAGACGTGGAAGAGTCATGGAGAGTGCGTTTGAAATTTTCCTGCTCAGCGCGCCTGACTAATCGCTGCCGCGCAGTTCAGCGCCGCAAAATCCCGCGCCCCCGGAAACTGCGCGAGCACCTGCTCATCGTGACTCACCAGCAGCAACGCCGCACCCGTCTCACGGCAGGTCTCGCGAATCAACGCGAGCGCATCCACCGAGTTGCGACGATCCAGATTTCCCGTCGGCTCATCCGCCAGCACGAGCTTGGGCGCATTCACCAACGCACGCGCGACCGCCACGCGCTGTTGCTGGCCGGTGGAAAGCTGCCGCGGAAAATGATCCATCCGCGCACCCAAACCCACACGCTCCAAAATCGCCCGCGCCCGCGCGCGATCCGCTCCGCCGGGGCCAAACGCCATGCCGAGCATCACGTTCTCCAGCACCGTGCAGCCCTGCAGCAGATTGAACGTCTGGAAAATGTATCCGATTTTCGCGGCGCGCAGTTTGTCCCGACGCGCTTCGCCGAGCGCCGCCATGTCCACCCCATCGACTTCGATCCGCCCGGAGTCCGGCGCCAGAATGCCCGCGATCAAATTCAAAAATGTCGTTTTCCCCGAACCACTCTCGCCGCGCAACGCGACCTGCTCGCCCGCGCCCAGAGAAAACTCCGCGATATCCACCACCCCGGCGCGCACGCCATCGGGCGTGACGAACGATTTTTTCAGCGCATGAATCGCAAGCATGTCGCCCACCGTGGTGGCATTTGCGCGCACCGCAAGCGCTCCGACGGCGCGTGGATTATCAACCCGCGGGTTGCACGCCAACACCCACGGCTCCACCCATCTGCTGGCCCTCCACTCTCCCACCTTGCGCCTTTACTTCTTCGCGTGAGCCCCTCCGTGCGCTCACCGCCCCGTCCGCAACCAGCGGCCTTTTGCGTTTTCTGTGCCTTTTGTGGCCAAGCCAGCTCCAACTCAGCCCCTCCCGCCAATCGCGCACGCACTCGCGCACACCCGCGCCGCCTCAGAGTCGGCAGATCAGCAGCTCGCGTTCGTACACCATCTCCTTCGGCAGATGCGCGTGCAGTCCGAGAAACAGTTCCTCGTGCTCCATGATTTCTTTGCGCCACGCCGCGCGGTCCACCGACATGATCGCGTCGAATTTATCCTTCGGGAAATCGAGCCCGCTCCAGTCGATATCTTCATGCCGCGGCATCCAGCCGAGCGGCGTCTCGCGGCCAAGCGCGCGCCCTCGCGCACGATCAACAATCCACTTCAGAATGCGCATGTTTTCGCTGAAGCCCGGCCAGACGAATTTCCCCTCCGCGTCCTTGCGAAACCAGTTCACGTTAAACACGCGCGGCGTCTCCGTGAGGGTGCGCTGCATCTTAATCCAGTGCCGGAAGTAGTCGCCCATGTGATACCCGCAGAACGGCAGCATCGCCATCGGGTCGCGACGCACTTTGCCGATCGTGCCGGCGGCGGCGGCCGTCATTTCCGAGCCCATCGTTGCACCGGCATAAACGCCGCCCGACCAGTTGAAGGCCTGGTACACGAGTGGCATCGTGGTTGCGCGGCGCCCACCAAAAATGATCGCGCTCAGCGGCACGCCATCCGGCCTTTCCCAATCAGGATCGATCGTCGGGCACTGCGAGGCGGGCGCGGTGAAACGCGAATTGGGATGCGCCGCCTTCACGCCTTTTTCCTTCGCGAGTTCGGGCGTCCACGGATTGCCCTGCCAGTCGGTGCAGTTCGCCGGTGGAGTGTCGGTCATGCCTTCCCACCAGACGCCACCCTCGGGCGTCAGCGCGACGTTCGTGAAGATCGTGTTCTTCGCGAGCGAAGCCATCGCGTTGGGATTGGTTTTCACCGACGTCCCCGGAGCGACTCCAAAAAAGCCCGCCTCGGGATTGATGGCGCGCAGACGGCCGTTCTCGTCGGGTTTTATCCACGCGATGTCGTCGCCGACCGTCCATATTTTCCACCCCTGTTTCTGGAAATGCGGCGGCGGGATCAGCATCGCGAAATTCGTCTTGCCGCATGCGCTCGGGAAAGCCGCCGCGACGTAGGTTTTTTCGCCTTTCGGATCTTCGACGCCGAGGATCAGCATGTGCTCCGCCATCCAGCCTTCGTCGCGGGCCTGATTCGTGGCAATGCGCAGCGCGAAACACTTTTTGCCCAGCAACGCGTTGCCGCCGTATCCGGAACCAAACGACCAGATCTCACGGGTCTCGGGAAAGTGTACGATGTACTTTTCCGCGTTGCACGGCCACGGCACATCCGCGGCGCCCGCGAGCAACGGCGCGCCCACCGAATGCACGCACGGCACGACACGCTTCTCGGTCTTGTCGATTTTTTTGAGCACGCTCAGCCCAATGCGCGCCATGATGCGCATGTTGACCACGACGTAGGGTGAGTCGGTCAGCTGCACGCCAAACTGCACCATCGGCGACTCCACCGGTCCCATGCTGAACGGCAGCACGTACATCGTGCGCCCGGCCATGCAGCCGGCGAAAAGCTTCTTCAGCTTCCGCCGCATCTCGAACGGCTCAACCCAGTTGTTGGTCGGCCCCGCGCCGTCCTTCGAGAGCGAGCAGATGAACGTACGGTCCTCCACGCGCGCCACGTCGCCCGGATCGGAGCGCGCATAAAAACAGCCGGGCCAGAGCTTCTGGTTTAGCTTCGTGAACGTCCCCGCCTCCACCAGCTGACGGCAGAGCCCGTCGTATTCGCTTTTTGAACCGTCCACCCAATGAATCGCCGCCGGCTTGGTCAGGTGGGCGATTTTTTCCACCCACTTGAGCAGATGTTTGTTCTGGCTGAGCGGGATGGCGGTGTCGCGAGTTTTCATGAGATTGGGGATTGGCTGGAATAAACACCCGCAAGCCCGGTCGGGCCGCGCGTTTTATGCGAAAAAGTACGCAGAAATTGGGCCAGCACCCTCTAGCGGGCAAGAATCACCCGGCAGACTTCCCGCCCGCCGCTGGCTCGATGTGGACGAGTACATCGCTCACGCCGTACGGAGAACGCAGCAGCGCGTGCTTAACCGCGCCTGCGATTTCGTGTCCTTCACGCACGCTGAGGCCGCCGTCCACCTCGACATGGATGTCCACGAGGTGGCTGAGCCCGCTCTTCCGCACGCGGCATTTGTCGATGCCGTGCACTCCGGGCACTGCCGCAGCCGACTCGCGTATCAGATTTTCAAATGCTCGCGGCATGGCGACGTCCATCACGTCGTCGAGCGCGCGACGAGCCAGGCTGACGCCGTTCCACGCGACGACCACGCAAGCACCCAGCGCAGCCCAGTCGTCGGCGCTTTCGTAGCCCTTGCCACCGACGACGGCGAGGGTGATGCCGGCAAACGCCGCGGCCGATGTCAGCGCGTCCGCATAATGATGCCACGCCTCGATCCCGAGCGACGTGCTGCCCGCCGCGCGCCCCGCCTGCACGAGGCGCCGGGAGAAAATGAGCTTCACCGCGATGATCGCCGCCAGCAGTGGCAGCGTGCCCCAGTGCGGCCCGTGATGCGGCGTCACGATTTCCTTCATCGCGTGCCATCCGATCCAGCCCGCCGCTAAAAACACGAACCCTGCCACCGCGAGTCCCGCGAGCGGCTCGGCTTTGCCGTGGCCGTAGGGATGATTCTCGTCCGGTGGGCGCGCCGCCACACGCAAACCGGCCCACACCAGCGTCGAGGAAAAGATGTCCAGCAACGACTCCACTCCGTCCGCGATCAGAGCGTAAGTATTTCCCAATACACCCCCGGCGATCTTGGCCGCCGCCAGGACCGCGTTCAAAACGATGCCTCGCGCCACCAACCCCGCGCCGGCATTCGCCAGGCCTTCGGGGTCGTGAGACGGTGCGTGCGTGGGCGGTTTCTCGATCAACGTCCGCAAAGCTACGCACGATGTGCGCGCGCTTTCAGGCAAAAAATTCGTCCCGCGGTCCGGCCCGTTTCGGGCTCAGGCGACCTGGAGTTTCAACGCATCCAGCTCCGTGCGCGTGTCGTCCGCGCAACGTTGCATGAATTCCTCCGTCACACCGGCGAGATCGAGCCGCTCGGTGGTGATCTCCCACAGACAGCTTTCCGAGCGCGTGCTCACGCCGAGCATTCCCGAAACCCAGCCCGCGAGGTGGAGCTGCGTGCCGGTCGGCCCCTCGCCGATGTGCTCTTCCGGCTCGTGATGAAAACGCATGCCGAGACACGCCTCGCGCGGCAGTTTCCACGACTCAAGAATGTACGCGCACGCTTCGTGGCTGGTGATGTTGAGACGCGCGCGCTCCCACGACAAGATATCGAGATCTTCGGGGCAGGTCGCGCCGGGCTGCTCCTTTTCGATGATCCTCCCGAGCACGAGTTTTCCGACTTGGCGGAGAATGCCGAGTGTGTACGCCGCGTGCTCGTCGCCACCGGCTTCGCGCGCAAGCGATTCCATCGCGAGCGCAGTCGCCACGGAGTTTTCCCACACCTGCCGCGCGTTCATGCGGTAGGCCGGGAGGCCGTCTTTGAAAAGCTGTTCCGTCATGGCCATGCCGACCATCTTGTGGACTTCGCGAAAGCCCACGCGGTTGATCGCTTCGTCGAGCGATTGCACCGAGCTCGCGCCGCGGAAAAACACGCTGTTGCTCAGCCGCAACACCCGCGACGTAAGGCCGGTGTCGATACTGATCAAGTTGACGATCTTATCCAGGTCCGCGTTCACATCGTCGAGCAGCAGGCTCAGACGCGTGAAAATCTGCGGCGAGGCCGGCAGTTTTTGAGCCAGACGCAGGATATGGTCTTTGAGCAACGTGTCCGAAGCGGAGGGGGGCATGAGGTGACACCCCTGCTATCGGCGCTGTTCGTAAAAAGTTCACGCACAAACTGCGCGATTTAGACGCTGACAGTTAATCGTCGCGGCACGACGCAAGCACCCCGGCGGCGCAGCACGCGTTCAGGCGGCTTTCAAGCGGGTCTTGAGGGTCTCGAGCGCTTCCTTCGTTTCATCCAGGCAAGTCTGTACTTCATCACTCGTGAGTCCGGCGCGACCGAGCACTTCGTCGGTCAGCTCCCATTGGCGGGCCTCCGCTTTAAGGCCTTTGCCGAGTTGATGTGTCATCCAGCAAGCCACGTGCAGCAGCGCTGCCATGCGGTTGCCGACGTCGCCGTGTCCATAGTGATGGAGAACCCCGCTGTGCATGGGCTCGGGCATCTTCCACTCTTCGAGAATCATCGCACCGGCTTCGTTGCTGGTGATTTCTGCCCACGCGCGCTCCCACTTCGGCAGCTCCAGCGTATCCGAATCGGGGCAACTGACGCCCGGATGCGCCACTTCGAGCAGCATATCGAGCACGAGTTTCCCGACCGGGCGCAGCAGACCGAGCGTATAAGCCTCGCCCTCATCTTCGCCGACGGCGCGGGCAACGTGTTCCATGGCCAGCGCTGTCACGACGGAGTTTTCCCACATCTCTTCCGCGGTGAGATTATAAACGGGCAGGCCGCCTTGAAAAAGTTGTTCGCTCATGGCGACGCCGACCATCTTGTGCATCTCGCGAAAGCCCACGCGATTCACCGCTTCGTCGAGCGAACGCACCGGTTCGTCGCCGCGATAAAAAACGCTGTTGCTCATGCGGATCACGCGTCCGGTAAGCCCCGAATCGACCGCCACCAACCGCACGATGTTGTCGAGATCAGCGTTCATGTTACCCAGCAGCAGGCCCAGCCGGCCAAAGATATGCGGAGCAGCGGGAAGCTTCCGCGCGAGACGCAGAATATTATCCCGAATCGTCGAAGAGCCTGCGGTGGTATCAGCCATGGTTTGAAAGTGACGCTAGCCTCCTATCGACGATCAGGCCCTGCACTGAAGCGTGGAATCACGCCTGAGGGATTTTTCCGCCGCGCCTGAGGGATGGTTGATAATTCTGTAACAGGAATCCCCACACAGCCCTGCGCGACGTCACATGGCCCGCCCGCGTAGTTGACCGCCCCCCACCGGAAGTCCACGTTCCCGGGCCGCACCTCGTACTCATGGCCGCCAAGCTCACTTCCCTCGCCGCCGATCCGGTTAAACAGTTCTCTGTGTTTGCAGAAAACCGCGTCGGCCGCCTCTACGACCTCACCGGCCTTTTCAAAGCGCAGAACGTCCACATCATGGCGCTCACCACGCTCGACACGACCGACAGCACGATCATGCGCCTGATCGTCGACGACCCCGACCGCGCTCGCGAGCTGATGGTGAACAACGATTACCCGTACACTGAGTGCGACATCCTCGCCGTGGAGATCACCGACGAAGGTGATCTAAAAGCCGTGCTCGCCGCTCTCTTCGAAGCCGAGATCAACATCCACTACATCTACAGCTTCATTAAACGCCCCGAGGGCAAATCCGCCCTGGCGTTAAACATCGAAGACGCCGACGTCGCCGCCCAATCCCTCGGCCACCACGGCTTCAAGGTCCTCACCCAACGCGACATCTCGCGCTGACCGCGCGTCACCTTTCGCGGGTAGGGCGCGTTATCCCAACGCGCCGGTTGGACACCGCCCACGTTTCCCGCCGCCCTCCGCCCCGCGCTCCCGCTCACTTCCCCGGCACCGCCTCCTCAAGCAGGTAAATCCCCGTGATAAATCCCTGCTCCTGCATCGCCTTCACCTGAAGTTTCCCGCGGAAACTGATCGGTACATCCGGCGTGTAGCGCACCGGCTTCGCCGCGTAGACCACGACCCAGTCGTTCATCCGAGGCACCACGCCGTAGCAGCACATCATCTGATCGCGCATCAGCAAAAACTGGCTCACCAGCTGACCCTCCATCTTCACGGGTAACATAAATCCCGTGATCTGCGCCCGCCGCCCGTCGAACCGCTTGATCTCGTCGGGTATTTGTTTGTCCACGACGGCCAGCGCCTCCTCCGGCTTCACCGCCGGATCGTACGCGGGCGCCTCGACCTTGAAGTCCGACAACCGCGCAAACTCGATCTGCAAATGCCCGTCCACTTCCTTCGGCGGACCCGCCGGCACCTCGGACTTCTCCGCCACCGCCTGCGGTGCAGGCACGTTGCCCGCCACAAGCCCGAGGCTGGCGTGCTGAAATCCGTTCGTGTCCAAACTCGCCCCCGGATTCCGCGCCGGCGTCCCGTCAAAACTCAACGGCCCGCCCGACGCGCAACAAATCGAGTGATCGACAAACCCGTTCTTAAAAATCGCCCCCGACAGCGGCGCCGTCATCAGCGCCCCCGCCCCAAGCAGAAACGCGCCGGCAAACCAGCGGCGACGACGGACAACGGAGCGTTCAGGCGCAAAAAAATTCATGACTGCAAAGGCGAAAGGAGGACGATGTACGGGACCCAAGCACACGCCTCGCCACCGGTCAAAACTTCACACGATTCCCGGTCCATCGCAGGTGTATGCCTCAGTTCGCTCACACATTTTTCACACTCCTTTAATCTTCGGCAACTCACCGCAAGTGACGATGCCCTCCCCGGATGTCTTTCGACCAGCTTCTGGCCCTCTCCATCGGCCTAGCGGGAACCGCTCTCGCTCTACTTGTCGCCTGGAGGCGGCGGGCACGGTCACACGCACGCACAGAGAGTGAGCTCGTCGCCGCCCGCCGCCACGCTGGCCTCAGCGAGGCGATGCTCGCCAACCCCGGACTCGCCCTGATCGCCGCCGACACCGAAGGCGTTATCCAGCTTTTCAACTCCGCCGCAGAAAAACTCCTCGGTTATCCCGCCGTCGACGTTGTCAATCGCCTCAAGACCTCCGCCTTCTACGTCCCTGAGGAGCTGCAGGCCGAGTTCGAATCGCTGCGTCGCGACACCAACGAACCCTTTGTCGGCCCTCCCGAGGTCGCCCTCCTCCGCCTCGCGCCCGGCGGTCTCCCATGCGAACGCGAATGGACGCTCGTCCGCCGCGACGGCTCCCGCCTTCCCGCGCACATCATGCTCTCCGCGCTGCGCCAGCTCTCGGGCCAACTCGACGGCTTCGTCCTCGCCGCCCGCGACATCACCGCGCAACGCGCCGCCACCCAAGCCGCCCTCGCCCGCAAAACCCAGCTCGAGGAATTTTTCCGCCACGCCCCCGCCGCCATCGCGTTGCTCGACCGCGATCTTCGTTACCTCGCCCTCAGCCAGCGCTGGATCAGCGA
>CAMLSH010000151.1 GCA_946482625.1 uncultured Opitutaceae bacterium | reverse complement strand
ATCACCAACTGGAACGACATGCCCGTCCGCGGCTACGACTTCCAGGCTCCACTCGGCGAATACGGCCAGCTCCGTCCCCACTATCACCTCCTCCGTCGCCTCCACCTTTTCCTCCGCGACTTCGGTTCCTCCCTCGCGACGATGCCGTCCGTCCTCCCCGACAAACGTCCCGCTGGCCGCGACGACACCACGACCCTCCGGTGGTCCGCCCGCTCCGACGGTCGCTCCGGCTACCTCTTCATCAACAATTACGAACGCCTCAAAAACCTCTCGGAAAAAACAAACATCCAGTTCTCTCTCAATCTCGCCGACGGCCCTCTCACTCTTCCCTCTTCACCCGTCACCATTCCTTCCGGTGCCCGTTTCATCTGGCCCTTCAACCTCGATCTCGGCCAAGGCGCCCGCCTCGTCCACGCCACCGCCCAGCTGGTCTGCGCCATCGACGACGGCGCCACCCGCACCCTCTTCTTCGCCGAGACGCCCGGCGTCGAACCCGAATTCCTGATACAAGAGGCTGCCCACAAAACCAAACTCGACTCCGGCAAAGCCACCCGCGACGGCACCCGCCTCCTCGTCAACAAACTCAAACCCTCGACCGACGCCTTTGCCCGCCTCGGCGATAAAAACGCCGCCGTCCAACTCGTCCTCCTCAGCGAGGAAAACTCCCTCGCCCTCTGGAAGGGCCACTGGCAAGGCCGCGACCGGGTTCTCCTTTCACAAGCCGCCGTCGTGTTCGACCACGACCAGCTCCGCCTTGTCTCTTCGGACCCAGAAGCGCTCAACGTATCCGTTTATCCGGCACCTGAGAACGTTACCGTCGACGACTCCAAAGCCTCCGCACGCAGCAACGGGCTCTTCCGCCGCTTCAATGCTCCGGCACCGGAAGCCGCCACCGCGCAAGTCGTCATGGAGAACCTCAAACAAGCCGGCGCGCCTCGCAATGTGCCGCTCGGAAAATCCCCCAAGCCCGTCGCCGCTGCTCCGGGCGACAGCGACTTCGCCGAAGCCGCTGTCTGGCGGATCAAGTTTCCGGATGGTGTCGATCAGGTCGCCGATCCACTCCTGCGTGTCCGCTACACCGGCGACGTCGCCCGCTTCACACTCAACGGCCAGCTCGTCACCGACGATTTCTACAACGGCAACGCCTTCGAGATCGGACTCAAACGCCTCGGCCGCCTCACCTACGCCGAGCTCCGGATTTCCATTCTCCCACTCGGCAAAGACGCGCCCATCATGCTCCCCGAGGGCGCAAAACCGACTTACGACGGAAACGGCTCCGCCATCGCCCTGCATGGCGTGGAGTTGATCCCCCGATACCGCGTCGCCCTCACCGCGAGCGGTAAAAAATAATCCTGTCCTAGGGTGCCCAAGCGCCCGGCTCCTCCGTAGGTAGGGCGCGTTATCCCTAACGCGCCGGTTGGGCGTTGGACGTTCGAGGTTACCCCATCACCGTCAGCACGATCCCTGCGAGCACCCCGATGACCGCCGGCAACTTCGCCCGCCCGTTGCTTTCCTTGTAAATCCATAATCCGCCGGCAAACGCCACGAGGATGCTCCCGCGCCGCAGACTCGACACGATCGACACCAACGCCTCCGGATCGCGCAGCGCGTTGAAATAAACGAAGTCCGCCACCAGCAGGGCGAACGACACCAGCATGATGCTCCAGCGCCAGTGAAACACCTTGCGCGGCCACCAGCGCAGCTTCCACCCCACCGCAAGCGGCAGGAAAAGTAGCGCCAGAT
Organism: uncultured Opitutaceae bacterium; assembly: GCA_946482625.1. The sequence continues at coordinate 6,665 of CAMLSH010000151.1, read as the reverse complement.
AGATCGAGAACCATGCCTGCACCGTCGCTGCGCTGAAACCCTGCCGTCCCAGCAAAAATTTATCGTACAGCCCGCTCAGCGCGCCGAGCAGCGTCCCCGCCACCAGCCAGCCGATCCACTTGTCCTTGTGAAAATGGATGCCCTCTTTTCGCCCCGCGAAGGATAAACCCACAAACGACACCAACGTCGTCGCCACGCCTGCGATTTCTAGTCCGCTTGGTCGCTCGCCGAGCACCAGCAGCGCGCCCATAAATGTCCACACCGGCCCAGTCGCCCGGATCGGCGACGCGATCGATAGCGGCAGATGCTTCACCGCGAAGTACGAACAAATCCACGACGCCGCCACGATGGTCGATTTGATCAACAACAGCCCATGCTGCGCCCAGCTCAACGGCTCCACATGCATGATCGCCGGCAACGCCTCCGGGCGCATGCTCCACACCGCCATCAAAATCAGCCACACACTCGCGCTACACACATTGGCGAAAAACAAAACCGGCAGCACCGCGTTCTCGCGCACCGCGTGCTTGGTCGAGAGCTCGTAGCACCCGAGGAAAAAAGCGGAGACCAGACTGGCGAGAATCCAATGCATGAAAACCGCCCAAGCTGCCGGCCCGGCACCTCCATCGCAAGAACCCGTTCGGGTGGCTGACCGAGACATCGCGTCGCAACGATCCGCCCAACAATTTTCCCGCGAGCCATCGGCCGATGGCTGAAGACCTGTTCGCAGGAGACCAACCCAAATCCTCCCGTCTCGCCCGGACGCATTTTCGCACGGCTCAAACGCCGCCCAGCCGTGTCCTGTCCCCGACAATACCAGCTCCCCTGCCCCAACCAGGATTTGCGCTCACTTTCCTTCCGCCTTCACTCGCCTTCGCATGACGAAATCCAAACGCGCGTCACTCGCCCGCCGCCTCCTGCTCGGGGCGCTGCTTTTCGCAGGGCTCGTCACGCTCGCCGTCGTCACCTCGCCATGGTGGTGGGCCTCCGCCGCACGCGGAATCCTCGCGCGACAAGGCATCACGTTCGCCGACTTCGAATCGCTCGGCTACTCGCGCTTCGCCCTGCGCGATGTCCGCTTTGAAAATCCCTCCGTGTCCGCCACCGTCGCCCGCGTTGAAGCCGACTCACCGCTCGCCTGGCTTGCTCACGCTACTTTCTCACAGCCCGGCCCGGTCATCCTCACCACCTGGCAGGTCACCCTACACAACCCCGACCGCAGGCCGGCCGCCACACCATCCGCCATCAACGGCTGGCCCGCCCTCCGCTCCCGCCTCAATGAAACGCTCGCCACGCTTCAACGCTGGTTGCCCGAAGCCCGCGCCGGTTCAGGGACCGTCACGTTCGACAAACAAACGCTCTCCGTCGCCTCACTCGGCTGGTTTGCCTCCCAGGGAAAACTCCACGTCGACGACATCGTCTGGCGGGGACAGACCGCCGACGCCGACCTCCGCTGGCTCGCCACCAACAGCCAGCTTTCTTTCTCCGCCGCGACGCACGACGAGCAGTGGGGCGCGTCCTTGGAAACCAAGGACAACACCGTCATCGGCCAGCTCCGGCTCTGGAAACAACCCGTCGATCTCCGCGCCACCTTTCCCGCCCGCGGCTGGATTCCCGAGCAGGCTGAACTCACCGCGACCCGCCTGGCGGTCCCCGGCCGCGCCGTCGGTCTCGGCGAACTCTACGCCGCGCTCCCCGCCGAGGCCCGGCTCGTCTGGAAAGACGCCCGCTTCACCGTCGAACTCAGCGCCGAGGGTCAACCCGCCGAAAACAATCCCGCGCCGCCGCTCCGGCTCGCGCTTGCCGGTCAGGGCGACACCGAGAGCCTCCGTATCGAACGTTTCGATATCTCCTTCCCCGGCACCTCGGCCCGCTTGATGGCTCCCATCGTGATCGACCGCGACGCTCAGATCCGCTCCGGCGCCTCGCAATTCTCCCTCGATTCCGATCTCGAAAAGATCCCCGGCGTCCAAAACCTCCGCGGCAAGATCACTGGCCGCGTCCTCGTGGAACCCGACTCTCAAGGCGAACCCCGTCTCACGGCGAAGCTCGAAGCGGCCAACGTCACCGCGCCCGGCCTCGAGATTAAAAACGCGGCCTTCGAAGCCGTTCACACCGGCCAACTTCTCACCGTGAAGAACGCGCGCATCGCGTTCTCCGACGGCTCCGAGGCTGACGTGCAAGGCGCCTGGAACTGGCGCGACCGCACTCTCTCCGAGGGAAAACTCGAAGGAGACATCAAGCCCGCTGCCTTCGCCCGCTGGCTTCCGGAGTCACTCACTTTCTCCCGTTTCACCGTTTCCGCGCAGGCCGAGGGACACTGGCCCGACCTCAAACACTCGGGTAAACTTGCCGTCACCGAAGCCACCGTCGGCACACCAAAACCGATCTCCGCCACCGCCGAATGGTCCGGTACCGGCCCCGCGGCCGACGTCGCCTCGGCGGAAATTAAAACCGGCAACTCTGCCGCCGTCCTCAAAGGCCGCGTCACGCTCACCAAAACCACCATCGACTCGCTCGCACTCACACTGCCCGACGCCCCCGCCCTCACACTCGCCCGCCCCGCGCGCATTCTCTGGCAGCCGTCGCTCAGTATCGAAACCGTGGATCTAACCGGAGGCGACACGCGGGTTTCTTTCGCTTGGTCCACGCTGGCCGGCCGCGCCGCCAAGATCGATCTCGCGAACATCGCCTCCTCCTGGTTGCGCGATTTCCTTCCATCCACCTGGCCGCGCTGGCAACTCGACTCCGGCGCCCTTGAAGGCCGCTGGCCCGACGGTCCGTTCGAAGGCACCACCAAAGTGCTCGGTCAGGTGCAGATCGCCCCCGATAAAAACGCCCGCATCGCTCTGACCGCACAGGCTCGTTCCGGCGGCGTGCTGATCGAACAACTACTGGTGAGCGATGAAAACGGTTCCGTGCTCACCGCCCGCGGGGGTGTGCCGTTGATCATCACACCCGCCACCGCCCCTTTCTGGAAACTCGATCCCGCAGGTCGTTGGTCGCTCACCGCCGACACCACGCCCGATTCGCCCTTCTGGACCGCCCAAGCCGAGGCCAGCGGCATCAAGCTGCGCGCACCGCGTCTCACCGCCCGGATCGATGGCTCGGTGGAAAAACCCGACGCCAGCATCGAGTTGCAGGCCGAAGAAATCGCCTTCGACCGACACCGCCTGCCGCCTCTTTCGAAACTCGACGCCCGCCTCGTCCTCGATGCCGGCCGCGTCGATCTCGAAAAATTATCCGTCCTGATCGCTGGTCAGGCAGCCACCGCTTCAGGACACAGTCGCATCAACGCCGAACAGTGGGCCGCAATTCTTCACGACCCGCGCCAGCTCTGGCAGGGCGACGCTGAAGCCACGCTTAGCCTGCCCCGCATTGAGATCTCCGCGCTCTCCGGTTTCCTCCCGCAGGCCTTCGCGCCGACCGGCACGTTGAGCGGAGACATGACCGTGCGCGCCAGCGGAGAGATCGCCGGCACCCTCAAACTTCACGACGCCTCCACTCACCCCATTTCACCCTTCGGCAGCTTCAACCAGATCTCCGGCGATATCCTTTTTTCCGGACGCAAAGCCGAAGTGAAATCGCTCAGCGCACTCGCCAGCGGTCAAGCCGTCAAAGCCGCCGGCACGGTCGAGTTTCCCGCCGATGCTCCTCTGAAAGTAGATCTCACACTCGCCGGAGAAAATCTTCCGCTCGCCCGACAGACCGGCCTGCTCATTCGCGGCGATCTCAACTTGCAGGTGAAATCCTCCGCCGATGGTCGCACCACGCTCGGCGGCGAGGTACGACTCCACGACAGCCTTTTCCTCCGCGACGTCCGCTCGCTCATCCCCACGCGCGGCGGCAGCCCGTCATCGCGTCCTCCCTACTTTTCCGTGACCGCCGAGCCCTTCCGCGACTGGCAACTCGCGCTCACCGTGGGCGGCGACCGCTTCATCACGTTGCGCACGCCTCTCTTTTCCGGCGTCGTTTCCGGCCGTTTTCAACTGTCCGGCACACTCTTCGAGCCGGTCGCGATCGGCCAGGCAACGTTCGACGAAGGCGTCGTCCGACTCCCCTTCGCCGCCCTTCGTCTTACCAACGGCTCCGTCCGCCTCACCCAAGCAGATCCCTACTCGCCTCAGATCGCCATCAACGCCGCGTCACGAACACTCGGATACGATGTGCGCATGGAGCTCAGTGGCGCCGTTTCCGATCCGTCGCTGGAGTTTTCCTCCAGCCCGCCGCTGTCCTCCGAACAGATCCTGCTCATGGTCATGGCGGGCGAGACGCCGCGCAGCGACATCAGCTACAGCGCCACGCAACGTGCCACGGGTATCGGTGTGTACCTCGGAAAGTCCCTGCTCTCGGGCGTGTTCGGCGATCCCACTGCCGCCGAGCGCCTCACCATTAGCTCGGGTGAAAACGTCACCGAGGGCGGTAAGGAGACCTACAACGTCGAATACAAACTCGACAACCGCTGGTCGTTGATAGGCGAACGCGATGAATTCGACGACTACAACGCCGGCGTGAAGCTCCGTGTCTTCACCTCGAAGAAAAAAAAAACCGATGTCGCGCCTCGCTAACCTGCTCCTCCTCGCGCTGCTCGCCGCTCTCTGCGCGCTGCCGCCTCTGCACGCGAAACCCGACGAGCCGCCGGTCGCCCGCTTCAAGATTTCCGGTCTCGGCTTCCTGCGAAACCGGGAAGTCAGCCGCACAATGGACGACTTCGTGAACCCCGGCAAAGTCGCATGGCTTTCAGACGACGCCGCGGAAAACGCCGCGTTCGTGCTCATCTCCGAGTTGGAAGACGACGGCTACCTTCACCCCAAAATCAAAGGGAAGATCACGCTGCTCGATGGCACGGAGACCACGTTCCAGTTCGACGAAACTCTCGACACCGCTTTCCCACGCAAAGCCGGCACCAACGTCGTCGCCTTCGACGTGGATCGCGGCGTGCGCTTCTACATCGAGGAAGTACGCATCCAAGGACTGACCGCGCTGGACGGAAAAACCGCCGTCGGGTATTTCCAGCCCGCCTTCGGCTGGTGGAGCGGAAAACGCAGCAACGTCTTTTCCGAAGCCGCGCTCCGCCGCGGTCGCAACGCCCTGCACGACGCGTTGTTAATCCGCGGATACGCCAGCGCCCGCGTCGAAATCGTTCCCTCGCCTCTGCCCAAACCGGAAGGCGCGATGCGTCTGGACGTAAAGGTCGAGGAAGGCCCCCGCTGGATCGTTTCCTCTATCACCCTCAACGACCCGCAAAAAACTCCGGTCGATAGCAGCCGGCTTCAGGACTTTGTTCAAAAGCCCTGGTCCGAAGCCACCCGGCAAGACGCCACCGTCGCGACCCGCCGCGCGTACTACAGCCTCGGTTACCCGGATGTCGTCGCCCGCACCACACCCGTCGCCACACCCACACCCGGCGACACGCAGGTCGCCGCCACGATCGACGTACAGCCGGGACCGCACGTGAAAATCGGCGACATCCGCTTCGAGGGAAACCACCGCACGCGGCTCGGCGTGATCAAACGCCGCGTTCGCATCAAACCCGGCGCTCCGCTCGATCCCACCGAAGTGGAACGCGCCCGCCTGCGCCTCGGCCGCCTCGCGGCTTTCAGCGGAGTCGATTCCACCACCACGCCCGTCAGCGAGGACACGCGCGACGTCGTTTTCACGTTCCAAGAAGCCGACCCTTGGGACACCAGCCTGCTCTTTGGCTACGGTAGTTTCGAGCAGGTGCGCGGCGGCATCGAAACCCGCCGATCCAATCTTTGGGGACGCGCCCACCAAGACCGCCTCTTCATCGTGCAGTCGATGAAAAGCACGCGGGGCGACTACACCTATACCGTGCCCGAACTGTTTGGAGAAACGATCGACGGCTCGGCGCGCATTTTCGGCCTGCGCCGCGAAGAGATCGCCTTCCGCCGCGAAGAATACGGCGGCACCGTCCAGCTCCGCAAAAAAATCGGCGCCCGCGGTCCCGAGCTGAGCGGTGGTTACACGTACGAAACGCTCCTGGATAAAAACAACACCCTCGGCACCCGCAGCACGGACGAGTCCGATGTCATCGCCACCAGCATCAACCTCGGCATCTCGCTCGACCGCCGCGATCATGCCATCAATCCCAAACAGGGCTATCGCCTGTATCTCCAGACCGAGTACGCCACGAAACAGCTCGGTGGCCAGGTCGACTACCAACGTTTCGAGTGGGGCGCCGCCTGGCATAAACCGCTCTCCAATGCCCGATGGTTCCATATCGGCGTTTCCCAGGCAGCCGTGCTTACACTCGGCGCCGATCCCTATGCTCCGCCCCCGGTCAACAAACTGTATTATCCCGGCGGTGACAACAGCCTGCGCGGCTACGGCGAAGGCGAGGCCTCGCCCCGCGCCGCCGACGGCTCCTTCCTCGGAGCGAAAACCTACACCCTGCTCAATATGGAACTTGAGCAGGCGCTCACCCAGCAGTGGTCCGCCGTTCTCTTTGTCGATGGGCTGATCGAATCGGCGCGCGTGCGTGATTACCCCGGCGATGTACACCTCGGCAGCGTCGGGCTTGGCCTGCGCTACCGCACCATCGTGGGCCCGATCCGCGTCGAGTACGGCCGGAATCTCAATCCCCGCCAACAAGACCCCGGCGGCGCCTGGCACGTCTCCGTCGGCTATCCGTTCTAGGGCACGTC
>CAMLSH010000150.1 GCA_946482625.1 uncultured Opitutaceae bacterium | reverse complement strand
TCCCTGCTTTCCCGCTTCCCACCGCGCGCCTTCTTCCCTTACTTCGCGCCCGATGTCGCAAACCTTCGCCCGCATCGTTTTCGCGCTCACGGCCGCCTTCTTCGCGGCGTTTTTTATCTGGCCGATTTTCCAGATTCTCAAAGGCGGCTTCATCGACGCCGACGGCAAACTCACGTTCGAGTTTCTCGGCCTCCTCCTCAGCGACCCGACCTACCTCGGCGGCCTCGGCAACGCCTTCCTTCTCGCTTGCTCAACAACGACGCTCGCCCTGCTCATCGCGCTTCCTCTCGCCTTCGTCTCCGACCGTTTTCTTTTTCCCGGTAAAGGCATCCTCAGCTCGCTCGTCCTGATTCCGATGATCCTGCCGCCCTTCGTCGGCGCCATCGGCATCAAACAAATCTTCGGCCAGTACGGCGCGCTCAACGCCCTCATCATCAACCTCGGCATCCAGCCCGAGGGCTGGACCTACGACTGGTTTGCCGCGAACCAGTTCTGGGGCATCGCAGTCGTCCAGGCACTTTCGCTGTATCCAATTATCTACCTCAACGCCGTCGCCGCCCTTGCCAACATCGACCCCGCGATGGAGGAAGCCGCCCAAAACCTCGGCTGCACCGGCTTCCGCCGCTTCTTCAAGATCACCCTGCCGCTCATGAAGCCCGGCCTGTTCGCTGGCGGCACCATCGTCTTCATCTGGGCATTCACCGAGCTCGGCGTTCCGCTGATCTTCGATTATCCGCACGTCACCTCCGTCCAGATTTTCTACGGCCTGAAAGACATCGGCGGCAGCCCGTTTCCCTACGCGCTCGTGGCAGTCATGCTCGCCAGCACCACGCTGCTTTACGCGATCGGCAAAGGACTTTTCGGGCGCGCCGGCCACGCCATGATGGCCAAGGCCACCAGCTCCGGCGGAGCCCGCGCCCTGCCCGCTCGGCGCGCCTGGCTTTGCACCGCGCTCTTTGCCGGTATCACCTTCATCGCCGTGCTTCCGCACATCGGCGTGATCCTCGTCGCGTTCTCCAGCGATTGGTACGCGAGCGTGCTTCCGAAAAGCTACACGTTGGAAAACTTCCAGATCGCGCTCGGCCACGACCTCACCGTTCCGGCCATCGCCAACAGCCTCAAGTTCGCCAGCATCTCCACCGTCATCGACATCTTCCTCGGCATTGCCATCGCCTATGTCGTTGTCCGCACCAAAATCGCGGGACGCCAAGTCCTCGATTTCCTCGCGATGCTCCCCCTCGCCGTCCCCGGCCTCGTCCTCGCCTTCGGTTATCTCGCGATGAGTCAGGACGGGAAATTCTTCGCGTTCCTCAACCCAACGAAAGACCCGACCATCCTCCTCATCATCGCGTATTCGGTCCGCCGCCTGCCCTATGTAGTCCGCTCTGCCGCGGCCGGCTTCCAGCAGACCAGCGAAACGCTCGAAGAAGCCGCGCAAAACCTCGGCTGCCCGCCGCTCAAAGCCACCTTCAAGATCACGCTTCCGCTCATCACCGCCAATCTCATCGCCGGCGGACTCCTCGCCTTCGCCTTCGCCATGCTCGAGGTCAGCGACTCGCTCATCCTCGCGCAAAAACAGGTCTTCTACCCGATCACCAAAGCCATCCTCGAACTCTTCCAGCTCCTCGGTGACGGCAAATTCATTGCCTCCGCCCTCGGCGTCTGGGCCATGGCTTTCCTCGGTGTCACCATCGTCGGCCTCAGCCTTCTCCTCGGCAAAAAACTGGGCGCCATCTTCCGCGTGTAGCGCCGCGTTCCCTTCGTATTCGCTTTATGTCGACCCGCCCCACGACAAAGAAACCCGATCCCGCCCTGATCGAATGGATCGTTTGGTCCGCCATCGCGACCGGTCTGATCATCATCTACCTCAGCGCCGGTCAACGCCCGCCGTCGCCTTCGACGAACACCACACCGCCCGCCGTTGCCTTCGTTGGCCTCGTGCCGCTCGCGTTCAGCACCGCACTGCGCTGGGTGCTGTTGCCGCGGATCGCTGAACCGCCGAAACGGTTGACGCTCTTTATCCTCGGTGTGGCCATGGCGGAAGGCTGCGGCGTCTTCGGGATTTTTCTGGGCAGCCCGCATAAGGACACGCTCTTCACACTGAGCCTGCTGGGTATCGCCCAATTCTTCCCCGCCTTTCTACCCCGTCTCAACCCGACCGCATCGCCCTTCCGGTAACCGTGCCCTACCTTCTCGCAGTATCCATTATCTGGGCATTCTCCTTCGGCCTGACCAAAGGAAAACTCGCCGGTCTCGACAGCGCCTTCATCTCCGCTGCTCGTCTCGGTCTTGCGCTGCTCGTTTTCTTTCCTTTCCTGCGCCCGCGCGCGTTGCCGCTCCGTGCCGCCGTGGCGCTCATCGCCATCGGCGCGCTTCAGTTCGGACTGATGTATCTCGCGCTCAACGAGAGCTACCGGCACCTCGCCGCGCACGAAGTCGTTCTCTTCACACTCACGACGCCAGTGTTCGTCACTCTGCTTGCCGACGCCTTCGACCGCGCGCTACGCCTGCGCGCGCTCTGCGCCGCACTCCTCGCCACCGTAAGCGCCACCTTCATCGTCATAAATAGTAACAAATTCCTCGGCACGCTCACCGGCCTCGGTCTCGTACAACTCGCCAACCTCGCCTTCGCGCTCGGCCAGGTGCTCTACCGCCGCTTCCGTGCCCGACAACCTGCGCTGCGCGACCGCGAAATCTTCGGTTTTCTTTACGTCGGTGCGTTCGTCGTGACGCTCCCCTTCATGCTCGCCCGCACCGGCCTGAGCATTCCCGAGCTCACCGCGTCGCAACTCTGGACGCTTCTCTACCTCGGCGTCCTTGCCTCCGGCCTGTGTTTCTTCTGGTGGAATCTCGGCGCCACGCGCGTAAACGCCGGCACGCTCGCCGTCTTCAACAACGCCAAAGTCCCGCTCGGCATCGCCTGCTCACTCTTCTTCTTCGGCGAAACTGCCGACCTGCCGCGTCTCGCCATCGGCGGAGCGCTGCTCGTCGCCGCCATCGCCATCGCCGAAACCAAGCCGCGCCCGATCTAGACCGCGTTGAGCCCGACCGCCGGACCGCTTCCGCTCACCCAATCGAAAGCACAATTTTTCCGAACTGCGCCCCGCGTTCCATCAAGCCAAACGCTTCCTCGGCGTGCTCGATCGGCAGCAAGGCGCTCACCACCGGTTTGATCTTCCGCGCATTCACGAACTCCACCATCGCCGTCCAATCTTCTGGACTGCCCATCGTGGTTCCCAGCAGCGAAAGCTGACGCCAAAAAACCTTCCGCATCGCCAACAGCTGCGGATTCCCTCGGGTCGCGCCAAAGAAAACAATCCGCCCACCCGGCGCCGCCACATCGATCAAGCCGTCGAAGCCTTCGCCGCCTGCACTGTCGACGATCACGTCGAATGCGCCGGCCGTCTTCAACGCCTCCGCCGTCCACGTTTTCTCCGTGTAGTTGAATCCTCCCTTCACGCCCAGCGCGACCGCCTGCGTGATCTTCTCCGGCGCGCTCGACGTCACCCAAACTTCCGCGCCCGCCGCCACCGCGAACTGCGCAGCAAAAAGCGCCACACCGCCACCGATTCCCGTCACCAAAACCCGTTCGCCCGTCCGCAACCCCGCCCGCGTGAACAACGCCCGGTATGCCGTCAGTCCCGCGAGCGGCAGAGCCGCCGCCTCCTTCCAAGCCAGATGCTCAGGCTTCGCGGTCAGCTGACTCACGGGCACAGCAATCCCCTCCGCCAGCGTTCCATCGCGCGGTAGCCCGAGAATCGAAAATTCCGCGCCCTGCGCCGCCATGGACCCGGCCCAGCCGAAACTCGGATTGATGATCACCTCGCGTCCGATCCACGCCCGATCGACCCCGTCGCCCACCGCACTCACCACGCCCGCACCGTCCGATCCCGGAACGCACGGAAATTTCAATCCGGCGTACTGTCCTGCCTTTATCCATACGTCTCGGTGATTCAGCGCCGCTGCCTTGATCGTCACCACCGTCTCCCCCGCACCCGCAGTCGGCGCAGGCATGTCCGCAACCGACAGTTGATTCACAGCAGATAAAACGACGGCCTTCATGATAACGCGCACGATGCTCAGCGACGGCCCGCGCGCAACCCCTCTCCCATACTCGCCTGCGCATCATCGTCGGACAACCGGGAGAGTTCCGCGACGCTCACTCCGCAATGCGCTCAAACTAAGAGAGCCCGCACGACTGCGGGCTCTCGAAAGACGGAGTTGAAAAAAAGATCCAGGGCTCAGTTGACCGCTCCGCTCGTCTCCGCACGCCGCGACGTGTCGATCGTAGTGGTCACCATGCCGAGGCGTTTGCGTTTGCGGTAGAGCGTGGCGATATCGATTCCGAGGATACGAGCCGCCTGGTCGAGACTGTCCACCTTGGCCACCACGCGGCGGATATGCTCCTCTTCGAGCCGGTCGATCGTCACAAAATGGCCCGGGCGGACCGCCGAATCCTCGGCTTTCGAGTGGAATTCTTCCGGCAAATCCGTCGGCATGATCTCCTCGCCTGAGGAGAGAATTACCGCGCGCTCCACCACGTTGCGCAACTCGCGCAGATTGCCTGGCCACGGATAATCGGCGAGCGCCAAGGCTGCTTCTCGCGAGAACTTCAGCTTCGGCTGACCTTTGGCGGCCGCGAAAAACTTCAGGTAATTTTCGATCAACGTTGGCAGATCGCCGGGGCGGTCCGCCAGCGCGGGCATCTCCACACCGATCACCTTGAGGCGGTAAAAAAGATCTTCGCGGAAACGTCCTTCGGCTACCTCCTTCGCGAGGTCGCGATTGGTTGCAGCGATCAAGCGGACGTTTGCCTTGCGCGTCCTCGTGTCGCCCACGCGCTCATATTCACGATCCTGCAACAGACGCAGAAGCTTCGGTTGGATCTCCATGGGAACTTCGCCGATTTCGTCGAGAAACAGCGTGCCGCCGTCCGCCGTGGCAACCTTGCCCCAAGTGTCCTTGAGCGCGCCGGTGAAAGAGCCCTTCACATGGCCGAAAAGTTCACTCTCCAGCAGTTCGCGCGAAAGACTCGGACAGTTGATCGTGACGAACGCCTTGTCCGCACGATTGCTCCGCTCGTGGATGGAGCGCGCAAGCACGGTCTTGCCCGTACCGCTCGGCCCGAGAATCAAAACCGTCGCTTCGGAAGGCGCCGCGCGGAACGCCATGTCGAAGGCCTTCTTCATGGCAGGCTCATTCGATTCCAACAAAAGCGCCGGCTGGTTCGACGCCACGCGCCCTTCGAGGTCGCGCATCTTCGTCTGCAACTTCCTCTGCTGCTCCAGCCGCGCGAGCTTCTGTTTAATGTCCTCCGGAATGAAAGGCTTCTGGATGTAGTCGTTCGCCCCGCGGCGCATCGCCTCCACCGCTGCCTCTACGGATGTCTGCGCCGTAAAAACGATCACGGGAATGTCCACGCCGAGCTCCTGCAAGCGCGGTAGGAAATCCAACCCGCTTTCCGGCCCGAGCATCACGTCGAGAAACATCGCGTCGATCGGCTCCTCCTCCAAAACGCGCTCGGCCTGCTTGGTGGTGTTGGCGATGAACGTCTCATGTCCCATCGCGCGCAAAGCATAGGACGTGGATTTCTGAACGCTTACCTGATCATCAACGATGAGAATGTTCATAAGAGTGGGTGTTGCAGGCGAGTAACGCGAAGTCCGTGCCGTTCGCGTGCAACTCACCGCAAATTGCAGTTTATGCAACTGCCCGACCGGCCGCCGATTTCTAATAGATTTTTAACAACAACAACTTAGCGCGCCGCTCATGTCCCAACTTTTTTCATCTGCTTTGCCCGGAGCATGAAGCACGACTCCGAGACGACTGCACGTTGCATTGGATTAATGGACCTCAAGCCTGCGAAATGCGATGCCGCACCACGGCGTCGCGTAGCGCGTTCATCCCACCGCGCGCCGTCCCAGATCGCCGACGCCGCTTGGTTTCCGCAGCCCCAATCCGCCCCGAGCAGGCCGCAGGGCTCCGATAGCCGAAGCGGCTCCGCGCACCTCCTAAACCATGTTCATCGGATCGACATCAAGGACCTGCGTGACGTCGTCCGGCCAGGCGAAATCTGCGCGCAACTTGGTGAGCTCAGCCACGACTTTCGTCACCTGCGCGGTGAAATACCAAAGCTGCCAGCGGTACTCGTCTTTGATTTTCTCGATCGGCGACGCCGATGGCCCGCGCAGCTCCACCATGTCGCCCAACGCCGCCTCCACGCGTTTCGCCCATTGCTCCGCGAAGAACTGCAGCTTCTCCGGATTCGGTCCGCGAAATCCGTGGTGAATCAGGTGCCGGTACGGCGGATACCGAAAATCCTTCCGCATCTTCAGCTCGCTCGCCGCAAACCCCGCAAAATCCGCCTGCCGCGAAAACTGAATCGCCTCAGCCTGCGGCGTGAAGGTTTGCACCACCACTTCGCCGGCTCGATCACCGCGTCCCGCACGCCCCGCGACCTGCACGAGCAGCTGAAACGTCCGCTCGTTGGCGCGAAAATCCGGGATGTGCATCGAGATGTCCGCGTCGATCAACCCGACCAGCGTCACATTCGGGAAATCCAGCCCTTTGCCGATCATCTGCGTGCCGACGAGCACATCGATCTTACCCGCGCGAAAATCGCCCAGCACCTGCCGGAAAAGATGCCGCTTCGACATCGTATCGGCATCCATGCGCTCGATACGCGCGCGCGGGACGACCCGCCGCACCGCCTCTTCAACGCGTTGCGTGCCGAGTCCGCGCCAGCGGATTTTCACCGACCGACATTTCGGGCACGACATCGGCGCCGGCCGCTCCGCTCCGCAGAGATGACAGCGCAACCGTTCGTCGCTGCGATGATAGGTCATCGTGATGCTGCAGTGTTCGCACTCCTCCACATGCCCGCAATCCGTGCAGAGCATTGAGGACGAATAGCCGCGGCGGTTGATGAAAAGGATCGTCTGCTCACGCTTCTCGAATCGCGCCTGCATCGCATTGACGAGCTTGCGCGAAAGCGTCGTCAATCCGCGCGAGTTCATGATCTCGATCCGCATATCGACGACGTTGATGTGCGGCATCTTTCGGTCGTCCACCCGCTGCGTCAGCTGGAGCAGCCGGTATTTTCCCGCCTCGGCATTGGCGAACGACTCCAGCGAAGGCGTCGCCGAGCCCAACACGCAAAGCGCCCCGGCGAGTTTTGCCCGCATCACCGCGACGTCGCGCCCGTGATAGCGCGGTGTCTCATCCTGTTTGTACGCCGGCTCGTGCTCTTCATCGACGACGATGAGCCGCAAATTTTGCACCGGCGCGAAGATCGCCGAGCGCGCCCCCACGACCACCCGCGCTTCGCCCGAAGCCAGCGCGTGCCAGCCGTCGATCCGTTCGCCTTCGCTCAAATGACTGTGCCACACGACGGTCTTCTGCCCCGGCGCGATCGCCTCAAGCCGCCCACGCAAACGCGCGACGGTCTGCGGCGTGAGCGCGACTTCCGGCACGAGAAAAATCACGCCGCCGCCCAGTTCGAGCGCATCGTGAATCGCGTGCAGATACACCTCCGTCTTCCCCGAGCCGGTGACGCCATGAAGCAACGTCACGCCAAACTTTTCCGTCTTTAAACTCGCCGTGAGGTCGTCGCCCGCGGCGCGTTGCTCGGCGTTAAGCAACGGCGGCATCGCCGCCACGACCTCGCCCGTGCCCCAGTCGTCGGCGTAAGCCACTCGCTCGACACGGCGTATCTCCTCTTTGATTACGCCACGTATCACCAGCGCCGTGGCCACGCCCGCCGTGAGCCCGAGCCTCGTCAGGACGAGCGATTTTTTCACCGGCTTGAACTGCTGCGCCATGAAACGATAGAGCTTCGCCTGTTGCGGCGCCCGCTTGGAAAGTTTCTCCAACTCCTCCGCCGTGAGCTTCGTCCCCGGCGCGAGTAGTTTCTCCTGTTTGAAACTGGCGTCATTGCGCACGGCGGCAGGCAGCATCGTCTCGATGATCGTGTCGATGCCGCACGCGTAGTACGCCGCCATCCAACGCGCGAGGCTGAGCAAATCCGGCGTCAACGCCGGGAACGGCTGCACCAGCTGCGCCACGTTTTTCAGTTTCTCCACCGGGAAATCCTTCGGCGCGCCGATCTCCCCAACGATGCCCAGATGGAGCCGGTTCATGATCGGCACACGCACGAGCGACCCGACAACGACGGCCGCGCCCAGCGCATCCGGCACGCGATAGTGCAGGACCTTGTCGAAGCCAGCGAGTGGATGAACACCGACGAACATTGCGCAAAAGGGCCGGCCATGACGCCGCGCCCAACCGACCGACGCAAGCACGCCGACGCAATCCGCCACACACGCGTAAATGCCACCGCCGTCCCCATTCTTGACAGCAACCACCGCCAACTTGAACGTCCCCCCGTGAGCAACGAAGCCGCCCGCGAAAAATTCCAAAAGTACC
>CAMLSH010000149.1 GCA_946482625.1 uncultured Opitutaceae bacterium | reverse complement strand
GCGGGTGAGCTCGTGCCATTCGCCCATGCGGAAGGCGACGATGACGAGAACGCCGGCGATGGCGGCCATGGGGACGAATTGGGCGTATCGGGAAAACACCAACACGATGAGCAGCAGCGTCCCGGCGTGGATCATGCCGGCGAGCGGGCTGCGACCGCCGGTTTTCACGTTGGCGGAGGTGCGGGCGATGGCGCCGGTCGCGGGGAGTCCGCAGAAAAGCGGGCAGACGATGTTGGCGGCGCCTTGGGCGATGAGCTCGGTGTTGGCGTCGTGCCGGTCGTTGATGAGGCCGTCGGCGACAACGGCGGAAAGGAGCGACTCGATGGCGCAGAGGATCGCGATGGTCGTGGCGGGCGCGATCAGGTCGCGGAGGCGGTCGACAGTGATCTCGGGCCAGTGGAAGGGCGGAAGTCCGTGGGGGATCGCGTCGGGCCCGAACTTGGAGCCGACGGTCGCGACCTCGCCCGAGGCTTCCCAGCCGAAGACCGCCACAATCGCCGTGGCGACGACCAGCGCGATGATCGAGCCGGGGACGCGCTGATGATAGCCGAGCCGCGGCCAGAAATGGATGAACAGCGTGCAGCCCGCGGCGAGCAGGAGAGTCGTGAGGCTGATGTTCGAGATGTTCTCAAGCAGCCAGGGGATTTTTTCCAGGAACTCGGCGGGTGGCGGCGTACTCGCGGACGTGATACCTAGAAACTCAGGCGCCTGGCTCGCCATCACCGCGACGGCGATGCCGGTGGTGAAGCCGCTCGTGACGGGATAGGGGATGAACTTGATCAACGTGCCCATGCGCACGGCGCCCATGATCACGAGGATGACGCCGGCCATCATCGTGGACAGAAGCAGGCCGTCGTAGCCGTACTTTGTGACGATGAGTAGGAGAATGGGGATGAAGGCGGCGGTGGGGCCGCCGATCTGGACGCGACTGCCGCCGAGGGCGGAAATGAGAAAGCCGGCGATGATGGCAGTGAACAAGCCGACGGCGGGTGCGGGGAATGGCATCACGGTGCCGGGCGGGATGCTCGCCACGCCGAACGCGAGCGCGAGCGGCAGCGCGATCAAGCCGACGGTGATGCCAGCCATGCTGTCGGCGACGACGCGTTGGCGGGTGAGTTTGCCGTTGAACAACTCCAGACTGCGCGGGCGAAACCGTGTCCCGAGGGCGGACAAGGCACCCTTCAGCGAGTTGGGTTTCATGGATGGAGTTCGCGGACGGCGGCCCGTAACCCAAACTGGGCTGACGAACACCCTGTTCGTGCAGACCGATAGCTGTTGCGGGATGCCGGAGGATGTCGTGGCCGATCGGTGACGCCAAGAGCGGAATGGGTGAAAACGAAAAAGGTCCTATGGGCTCATGGGCCTATAGGACCTATTTTGCACGCTGGGCGATCAACGCCCGGTGAACCGCGTGGTGGTCGAGGGGATGCCGGTGTATCCCACCGCGAAGCCTCAGCGCATCTTGGCGAAGGTCTTTTGGAGGAGCTCGAGGTCGGAGGCGTTCTTCGTTTTCTCGCGCGTGGTGGCGATGAGTTTTTGCTCAAGCGCGTTCTTGGTCGGGCGCGTTTTGTTTTCGTAGAAGACGCCGAACTTTCCGGGCCAGGGTTCGGTGGCGAGTTTGAAGGCGGCGACCTCGTCGGTCGGATCGTGGCGTGCGGCGTCCTCGGGTGTGCCGTCGTTTTTCTTTTCGTCGATCATCAACCAGCTGCCGCCTTTGCGCGGGATGGAGGAGTCGAAGGCGCCTTCGAAGAACTCGACGCACTCGGAGAGGATCTCGACGACGGAGAAGCCATCGTGCTTCGCGGCGCGGAGCATCATCTCGACCATGTGGTTGACCTGCGTGGCGTGGGAGCGCGCGACGAAGGTGGCGCCGCTGTTGAGGAGCGTGCGCATCGGGTTAATGGGCTGGTCGAAGCTGCCCCACGGATCCGTCTTCGATTTGAAGCCGAGCGGCGAGGTGGGCGAGGTCTGCTTCTTGGTCAGACCGTAGACGGAGTTGTCCATGATGACGTAGGTGAGCCGCGGGTTTTTGCGGGCTGTATGGACAAGGTGGTTACCGCCGATGGAGAAACCGTCGCCGTCGCCGCCGAAGACGAAGATGTGCAGATCGTCGCGGCCGAGGCTGATGCCGGCGGCGAAAGGCAGCGAGCGGCCGTGGATGTAGTGGCCGCCGTGGGTGTTGACGAAGTAGGGGAAGCGCGAGGAGCAGCCGATGCCGGAGAAGGTGACGATTTTTTCCTGCGGGTAGTTGAGCTTTTCGAGGACCTTGTAGAACGACGCGAGAACGGCGAAGTCGCCGCAACCGGGGCACCAGGTGGGGTGATCGGCGGTGAGGACTTTTTTCGACAACGGCGCGCGAGGGGCGTCGGCGGCCGGCGTGGGAGCCGGAGCGGCAGGCAGAGGGGCGAGGGCTTCTGAGGCGGAGGAAATGGACATGGAGGGCAGGGGTAAGGGGGCGGGCGCGGGTGTGCGTATTAACGAACGGATACCGCGAGGATGCTGTGGGGATGGATGCCGGCGGCGGGATCGGTGAGGCCGGTTCTCCGGGCCACCTGTTCGACGATCTCGCTGATCTTAAAGGTGAGGCCGTCGGTCTTGGTGATGGACGCGATGGCGGGATTGCAGGTGACGGCGCGCAGGAGCGTTGCGAGCTGGCCATGGCCGTAGAGACCTTCGTCGTTCATCTCGACGACGAGGATATGGCGATAGCGCGCGAAGGTTTCCGCGAGGCCGGGCGCGAACGGATGAAGGTGGCGCAGGTGCAGGTGCGCGGCCTGGGTGCCGGTGGCGCGGAGGCGGGTGATGGCTTCGCGGATGGGGCCGTAGGTGCAGCCCCAGCCAACCAGGAGGATGTCGCCGGAGGCGTCTCCTTCGAGTTCGGGCGCGGGCAGGGAGGCGGCGAGGGTTTTGAATTTCTCGCGGCGCTTCGCGGTCATCTTCGTGTGCAGAACAGGGCTGCTGGTCGGATGGCCGTGTTCGTCGTGTTCGAGACCGGTGACGACGGGATATTTGCCCGAGGCCATGACCGAACCGGGGGGCGCGTGACGGGTGACTTGGTTGAATGGGTACGCTTTGTAGTCGCCATCGCGCGCGCGGATATCGGGTTTAGATTCCGCCATGAGTTTCGGCAGATCGGGTTCGGCGAAGGCCTCGATGCGCGTCGCGATGGCTTGGTCGGAGAGGATGATGACGGGCGTGCTGAACTCGCGGGCGATGCGGCCGGCTTCGATGGCGATGTAGAAACAGTCCTCGACGTTTTTCGGCGCGAGCACCACGCGGGGAGAATCGCCGTGACTGCCATAAATCGCCTGCAGGAGATCGCTTTGCTCGACGCTGGTGGCCATGCCGGTGGATGGGCCGGCGCGTTGGACGTTGATGACGATGAGCGGGATCTCGGCCATCGTGGCCCAACCGAGCGCTTCCATTTTGAGCGAGAGGCCGGGGCCGGCGGAACCGGTGACGGCGAGATTGCCGCTGTAGGAAAAACCGAGCGCGGTGGAGATGGCGGCGATCTCGTCTTCGCACTGCACGAAGATGCCGCCGTATTTGGGCAGCTCGGTGCGGAGCGTTTCCATGACCGAGGACCATGGGGTGATCGGATAACCTGCGCCGTGGCGCACGCCGGCGGCGATGAGGCCGTAAGCGAGGGCGCTGTTGCCGTCGGTCGTGACCTGCGGATGGGCGTTGGCCGGGGCGTCGGTTTTTTCCAACCGGTAAAGACAATGGCGGAGGTGATCGGATGGATATGCGTAACCGGCGTCGAAGGCGACCAAGGCGTTGCGAACGATGTCCTCGTTTTTGCCGCCGAAACGCTCGCGGATCAGCTGGGTGAGCTTGGGCACATCAAGGTCGAACATGCGTGTGAGCAGGCCGAGCACGTAGATGTTTTTGCCCTTTTCCTTGGCGGAACCGCCGACCGCTTCGACGGTGGCGGCGGTCATGGGAACGCCAACGGCGGTGATCTCTTTGTCGTCGGGATTGGGGGTGACGTGGCCGCTATCGTAGAGGAGTACGCCGCCTGGACGGAGCGAGGCGCGATGGCTTTCGTAGCTGTGTTGGTAGAGCGCCACGAGGACGTCGGCGCGGTCGCCGGCGGAAAGGATTTCTCCCGAGCCGATGCGCACTTGGAAAATCGAAGGGCCACCGGAGATCGTGGACGGGATGGTCATGTACGTCATGACCTCTTGGGCGGAGCGACCGGCGAGGCGGGCGAGAAAGCCGCCGACAGCCTGGATGCCATCTTGAGAGTTACCTGCCAGACGGATGACAACATCGGGCACGGTGGCCACGACGGATTCAGACGGGGAAACCATGGGCGCGTCGCCCGATGGTAGAGGGGTAGATCTGACCATGGCGCTTTATGACTATGAATAGCACCTTGGGGCAAGCTTGGAGGCGTGGCGAACCGGGCGACGGGTTCTCTTACTGTGCCCGAGCTCAGGTTTCCGCGCTGACCGGCGGATTGCGCGATGCATTGGCGCTGAGAAAACCCAGAATCAGTCCCGCCCCGAAACCTGTCGCGTGGGCCAGCACGTCGATGTTCACGCCGCCGGCTCCGAACAGGCCCAGCACGACGGAACCGGCGAAGAGCGGCATCAACAAGGTGCGCCAGCGATGCGGATGGCCGGAGCGGCTCATCACGCGGACGGCACGGCCGGTCAGCAAACCGAGCCCGGCGAACACAGCGGTGGACGCGCCTAGCGAGCGGTAGTCGCTGCCGTGGAGGATCGTCACCGCAGCGGCGTTGCCCGCGATCGCCGCGGCGACGAGCAGCCACCAGCCCGCGCGTACACCGAAAGTCACCACCACGGCGGAAAATACCAACAGACCGCTACCGGCGTTTGAAACCACGTGGCCGAGATCTGCATGCAGCCATAGCGACGTCGCCGTGCGCCACCATTCACCGTGATCGAAGACGCGGCGCGCGTCGAGCAGGCCGGTATCCGTCAATCCCGGACGCTTTTCCTGCACCCAGAAGACGGCGAACACTGCGAGCACCCAGAGCAGAGGCGACAGGGGCGCGTGTTTCCGGACCGGAGCCGCATCCACGAATGGCTTGGGCGGCCAGCCGATGCTTTCGCGATCGAAATACGCGAGCTGTTGGCGAACGGCAGGCAGGGCAGCCGGCTCGACGCGAAGGTGGTGGCCGTCGTCGGCCTCGACGAGCCAACACGTTTCGCCGATCGCGAGTACGACCAAGCTGTGCATCAAACCGTCGGCATGAGTCGGGTACACGCCGGCATCCACGCTTCCCTCTGGGAAGTTTTCGCTCGTGGGCGGTGCGGGCGATTCAGGCTCGGGCATTGCGGACTAGCGTAGTCAGGTTTGCCCGCACGGCCATCGCGGAATACGGGTTGAGATCGAGGGGCTGGTTCGTGCGCGTGGGAGGCGTATCGGCGTCACGGCGACGCCAACTCGGCGGCTTCGCGGCTGCTGTCGGTTCCTCGACTGGAGCCGATGATGCGCAGTTCGACCGCGCGGGTTTTGTCAGTGGGATGTCCGGCGATCAGCGCGAGGATTCCGGCACTGACATCGAGCGGAGGCGAGGGGTTAGTCACGAGCATCACACCGTGGACGATGGGATCTTTCCCCAACTGAAACCCGAAAGGCGTGTCGTATGACTCCATCGGAATGGGCAGCAGGCCGACTTTTCCGGAATCGACGGGGGCCAGATTCGCGCCGCCGAAACTGGTATGCAGCCTGGTCCCGAACGCCAACCGCGCGAGCTTCAGGACGGACGGTTTCTCGCAGGCGATCTCAGCGATCTCCTTTAGCTCGGGGACCCCGTTGGCCAGGTTGTAGAAGGCTTCCAAGGCGACGTATCCGCCGATCCACGATCTGGCCATCTCCGGCGTCAGCCCGAGTCGCTCGGCGACAGGCTGGGCGTGCCCGATCTTCTCGGGTTTGATCGGCTCATCGAGCGAGTAGAGATTTCCGAATGTGAAGGCGGGGTCTTCGGCCGCGATTTGCTGTGACCGGCTGACGATGGACGAGGAGATGCGTTCTGACTTGTCCAAGCCGAGTCGCAGAAAGTCCACGGCGACGAATAAACGGGTTTTACGGATCAATACCGGTGGCTGCGGCTTAGCCTGGTCTTCGGCTCGCGCGGTCGTGTCAACCGGGCCGGCGATCCACACATCGAGTGCGTCGACCTCGGATTTGAACGAGACGACCGGTCCCCAGGAAACGTACTTGGTGATCTCCTTCTGGCGGTGGGCTTGTTGTTCTCTTGGAGTCGCAACGCCCCGCGTCAGCCGCAGGAGCCACTGTTGGCTGTTTGTACCTCTGGTCGCGCCGATCCAGACAACGACAGCGTCCCCCGCGAAGGGCTTTTCACTGAGTGCGGCGCTCTGAAAAAGAGGGAGATTCGCATGTTCGGCGACATCTCGGAGTGCCGGCGCGAGAGTAGCATTGGCAAGCGGTCGGAGCGGGGGTGTCGGCGCGGCGTCGGTCGTGTCGGCTCGGGCGAACGTGCAAAGGGCAATGCCGGCC
Organism: uncultured Opitutaceae bacterium; assembly: GCA_946482625.1. Next base: position 1,934 of record CAMLSH010000149.1, on the reverse strand, counting down.
AAGAGCAGAGAGACCCTCCTCGCGAATGAGTTCATGGCCCGAAGCAACGCCGCGCCCGCTGACCCGGGCAACGTTTAATCCATTTCTTTGGGTCGGCTGTCTTTTTGGCGGACGCTGATTCGTTTCTATCAAGACAACCCTCGCATCGAAACCTCTGGAGATCCCGCCATGCCTACGACCATCCCGTCTGCCTCGACCACCGCTCATCCCCCGATCGTCTCGCACGCCGAATGGCTCGCGCAACGCACGCAGTTGCTCGAACGAGAAAAGGAAGCGACGCGCCAACGCGACCGCGTCGCCGCCGAGCGCCGCCGGCTTCCCATGGTACGCATCGAAAAGGACTACGTGTTTGAAGGCCCGGCGGGAACGTGCCGCCTCGACGATGTATTCGAAGGACGGGCACAGCTCATCGTCTATCACTTCATGTTCGATCCGGCTTGGGAAAAAGGCTGTCCGGGCTGCACCGGTCTGGTCGATGCGTTGGGGGATTTATCGATGCTCAATCAACGCAACACGACGTTCGCGCTGATTTCGCGCGCGCCGTTCGCGAAGCTCGACGCGTACCGCAAACTGCGCGGCTGGAATCGCCCGTGGTACTCCTCCTTCGGCAGCGATTTCAATTATGACTTCCACCTGACGCTCGACGAGAAAGTCCGGCCGGTAGAATACAACTTCCGCTCTAAGGAGCAGATGATCGCAAACGAGGCCCCCAATCAGACCGAGGGCGAGGCACATGGTCTCAGCGTTTTCTTTCGGCTGAATGACGACGTTTATCACACCTACTCCGCCTATGCGCGCGGCGTGGAAAGTCTGACCGACTCCTACAGCCTTCTCGATGTGACTCCGTACGGACGACAGGAGGACTGGGAGGATTCTCCTCCCGGCTGGCCGCAGCAGCCGACCTACGGTTGAACGATAGGGTGCGTCCGATGGCGCAGCGAATTGGCTGCGCCTTCAGGGCTACTTATTTTTCCCTTTGCCCTTTTCCTTGGCTTTGCCGGGCGGGTCGTCGACGGCGCGCTCGGACGTTTTCTCTTCAAGCCTCTCTTTATCCGGCTTGTCAGCCTTGTCGGGCTTGTCGCGTCTCTCCTTCACCTTGACCTTGGTGACGAAGTAGTCGGCCGGGTAATACGCTCTGACATCGTTGTGAAATTTGTGGGGCTGGTCGGTCTCCATGGCGAGCGAGACGCTGCGGTCGAAGTCCACGCGGACGCTTGTGGGCAGGCTGGCTCCGAAGCGCCAATCGCCGCTGTCGAGGTAGAACCAGACGCGATCCGCCGGACGAAAATAAACATCGGCGCCTGGGTAGTAGTAATAATGGTGATTGCGGCGGTAGCCGTGCGCCGGGGCCCAGGGCGGTGGTCCGTGGCGGGGACCTGGTTCGATCACGATCACCTCGGGAGGTGGCGGAGGCGGCAATTTGCCCAGACGGATGTCTACGGACACGTCGACCTCGGCACCGTAGGTAAATACGGCGCCGACGAGGGATAGGAGCAGGAGTAACCTTGTCTTCATGGTTCTCTTGGACCGACGCAGGGCACAGGAGTTCGGGCCTGTCGTTGTCGTACGGGCTGGCGCTTGCCTCGACGAAGGCGTTGGCGTGCGGCTGATTGGCACGCCGCCACGTTGCATGGACCCCGCAATTGGCCGCGGGCGCTTTTTGCCGGTTAGGCGACGCCCTTGGCTTTTAACATCGCAGCGAGTTCGGCAGCGTCCGCTTCGCCTTTGACGGTGTTGAGCTGGCTTAGGATGGCCATGCGGTCATCGGGCCCGCAGCTGGAAATTTCCAGCATCCAGTCCTCGGTTTTGGGCGCGGCGACGACGACCTCGTCGCACCAGGCGATCACTTCCGACGCTTCGACGAAACCTTGGGTGATGCCTTGGATAAAGTATTCCGCTTTGGTCCGATAGTTCATGGTTCGCGAACTGTTCAG
>CAMLSH010000148.1 GCA_946482625.1 uncultured Opitutaceae bacterium | reverse complement strand
GATGCTTGCCAGTCCAGACCGACAAAATCGAAGGCGAAACGGTGCTGGAAGAGCGGTGACTTGAACGTGACCGCCGCTGTTTTTGGCGAGGTGAGTTTGATCGTGACCGACGGCTTTTTCGCCTTCGGCAACGCCAGGAAACGCGGTGGCGTGAGGAACACGGTGTCCTCGCTCACGCAGGTACCGCCGACATCGAGCGCGATGCGCAGATAAAGTGCGTCGCGGCCGTGCTTTTCCAATTGCGGCGCGAGATCGATAGTTTGCTGTTTCACGCTCTCGCCCGATTGCAAAGCGACTACCTTTTTTCCGCGCAGGAGCACCCGGCCATCGAGGTTAAACAGGTCCCACCGCAGAAGGCCGTCGGCCGCGGCCGGGGCGTCGTAGCAAGTGTAGAGATGTACCTCGCGTACCGTACTGGTGCGGTAATTGCCGATGATCGCACCTTCGTCTCCGGGGACATGCGCGCTCACCAATGCCGGCGCGAAGAACCGCCGCGCAAGATATTGCAGCGCCTTCCAGCGACCGGTGAACTCGATCGAACTCCATGAAGCGACCGGCCAGCAGTCGTTGAGCTGCCAATACAGAGCGCCCATGCAGCGCGGCATGAGGCGGCGGTAGTGCTCCACGCCAGTCTGCATGCAATAGGCTTGGTTGAGCTGGGAAAGATAGATGAGCTCATCCTGCCCTTTCGGAAACCGGTACCGGCGGGACACGTAATCGAGGATGATCTGGTTGCCGGCGCGGTTCTTCTGATGGTTCTCCATGACCGGCCCGAAGACGTTGTCGTCACCGGGCGGGCAGAAGGTCGCGTTGGTCGCGGGCGAGCTGTAGCTCTGCATTCCAAACTCGGATACGAAGCGAAGCGCCCACTTTTCGTAATCCTTCACCGGGTGGCGCGCGTGCCAGACGTCCCAGTAGTGGGTGTCTCCCCGTTGTTCGCCGGCGGCGTGATCGGCCGCGATGTCACCGCGCCAGGGCGACGAGGGCCAGTACGGCGTAACGCCATCATGCTGCGCCACCACGGGCGGGAGCGCCTCGTGAAAAACGCGGTCGTAGGCGGCGCGTTGCTTCGCGAACTCGGGCTTCACAAGGTCGTGATAGTTGACCGACCAGACTTCGTTGTTACCGCACCAGAGTGCGAGCGACGCGCGATGACGCAGGCGCTTGATCTGGCACGCCGCCTCAGCCTGCACGCTGGCGACGAAGGCATCATCACCCGGATAGATCGTGCAGCCGAACATGAAGTCCTGCCAGACGAGCAGGCCGAGTTCGTCGCAAAGATCATAGAAATGCTCGCTCTCGTAAATGCCACCGCCCCACACGCGGACCATGTTCATGTGGACCGCGACCGCACTGCGTAGATCGCGCGCATAGTCCTCGCGGCCCAGCGTGGTCACGAAGGTATGCGCGGGAATCCAGTTGGCGCCTTTGGCGAAAATGGCGCGGCCGTTGACGAGAAACTGAAAGGACTCGCCCCATTGATCCTTGTGCCGGTCGAGGGCGATGGTGCGCAGGCCGATACGCTTTTGCCAGTGGCCAATCAGCGCACCGCTCGCAGCCGCCACCGAGACTTCCAGGCGATAGAGCGGCTGCTGGCCTTGGCCGTTCGGCCACCAGAGCTGGGGATTTTTGACGAGGACGGTGTTGCCCGTCCCGCTGGCGACGGTGACTTCACCCAAGGCGAGCTTCCAGCGGCAGACCGCCAGTGCGTCGGGCCGGGAAAGCTCGGGCGCCAGCGTGAGCGTCACACTGCCGTCCGCTGCGTGTAGTTGAGAAACGCGGACACTTTCCAGCCGATTGCCGCTCCAGGCTTCGATCCGGATGTCGCGCCAGATCCCGGCGGTGACAAAACGGGGACCCCAATCCCAGCCGAACTGGCATTGCTGTTTGCGGATGCGCGTGCAGCCGCCGACCGGGTCGTTGAACTCGCGCGCGACATGCTCGGTGCGGTGTGTGCGGATGTACTCCATCGCGCTATCGAAGCGGACAACGAGCTCGTTTTTACCGGGACGCAGAAGCGATTTCACATCCCAGCGCCAGCCGATGAACATGTTTTCAGTGCGGGCGACTTCCCGGCCGTTGAGCGTCACGGTGGCGACGGTGTCGAGGCCGTCGGCGACCAGTTCGACCGCTTCTTGAGCAAGCAATTCCGCCGGCACGACAAAGGATGTTTTATACTCCCAATCGCGCTCCTCGATCCATTGGAGGGCAGTCTCGTTGACGCCGAAAAACGGGTCGGGGATTTTTTTCTCCCGCAACAGATCGGTGTGGACGCAGCCCGGCACGACGGCCGGCATCCATGTTTTGGTCGAGCAATCCCGGAAGCGCCAGGACGCGGCGGCAAGCGAAAGGCTTTGCATGGGAGAAATGGGAAAAGGCGAAAGGAGATTGGGGCGATCTGGCGTTGGCCGCAGCGGCGGGGTCGGGCAGCGCAAAGCGGGCCTTAATCGTACGAAATCGTACGCTCCGTGTTAATGAGATCCTTTGTCCGGCACTTGAGAGGATACCGGTGGTTTCCCACCCGGTTTTTTTCGAGAAACTACCCGGCTCGCCGCTTCCCACGCAGCGCACCCCGCGCGCTCCAGAGCAGCAAAACCGCGTTCGCCACCGCCATGGTTGCCGACGATGGCGGCAACGATCGACAGGCAAAACCATGCGCCGCGAGCACCGCCAGCGCGAAGGCGACATCCCCTGCCCTCGCGGACTTTTCCCGCAGTTGCACGAGCATCACCGAAAGCCACACAACCAGGGCCGCACCCGCCGCGAGCCAGGCGAAGCGGTTCGCCAGGAGAACCTGCGCGTCGTCCCGCGCGAGCAACACGCTCAGCAGCCAGAAAAGCACTTGGTTAAAATACAAAAACCCCACCACGAGCGCGGAGACCAGTTGAGCGTTGACGGGAAACTGCCCCTGCGCGTCGACCGGCACGCGCGCGAGCATGGCGCATCCGGTGCAGCAGAAATAGTCCCGCCCCGGCTCCACGCGACGGACCTTGAAGGGCAGACCGCAGTAGCGGCAGGCGACGGGCGTCATCCTTCCAAAATTTCCGAATCCAAATGCTGGATAATGAGCTCTTGGATGGTCGCGAGAAACACGTAGCACATAAAAACATGCTTCAACGGCTCAGGAAGTTCGTCGATTTCCACATCGCCGGTCTCCAGCGATTCGTCTCCGAAGTTTTTCAGGTATTGCTCGCGCATCCGCAGACGGAGAGCGGCGCAGGCGCGCAGGATCGGTTCTGCGTTTTCCTCGTCGAAGGCGATCATACCGGTCTCGAAAAATTCACGGTCGAACATCGCCAGCAGGCTGCGCACACCGTCGTTTTGCGTGCCCAGCAATTCCGAGCTCCAAGCCTCGCGCATCTCCTCGTCGAACTCGCCCTGCTCAAGCGGCACCGCGAGGCGGTCCTGCAGGGAATCCGCGACCGACTTCATGACATCGAGCAGCGGCGCGACCACCGGCAGACTCAGTTTGATCTCAATTCTTTTCATCCGGCTCGATGATCGCGGTCAGATGCCATTCGTGAAGCGTGAAAGCGTAGGCTTCGGCTTTTTCGCGCAGCCCGCTCCAGACGATCGAGCGGCCCAGTTCGTGAACTTCCAGCATGTGTTTGCGCGCGGTTTGCTCGTCGAAGCCGAAGACCTTTTTAAAAACGAGCACGACGTAGGACATGAGGTTCACCGGGTCGTTGAGCACCACCACACGGCAGATACCGGCGAGATCGAGCTCGGTATGAGTATCCTGCTGCGGCTGCGTACTTGAAAAGGTCGTTGTCACAATAAGCGGCAGTAAATGGGCCGCATGGCCTCGCGCAACTCGCAAGGCGCGCAGGATCCACACTCCCAAGAATTCCCCTGTGCGCCACGTCGGAACTTCCGGCTGACACGCGTCGCGCTGTCCCCCGCCACGCGCGATCTCGTGCTATCTCGCAGCGACGGCCCGGGAAACGCCGGGCCGTACTGCGTAAACACTTACAAGGTCGTCACCCTGACGCGGATGAAGCGCTGGCCGACGCCGCCCACATCCCGCACGCGGATGCGTTCGCCATCCGCGCCGAGCGACGTGCGTTCCATTTCCTGAGTGGGCAGGCCGGAGCCGCTCGTAGTGTTGGCACCATACGCATGACCCGCCGTCCAAGTCATCAGGTTGGAGGAAACCTCCACGGTGTAGACGAGATCGGGGCGATTGATCGGGCGGACGAAGGTGATTTCCACGCGGCGGGTGCCGCTGACATTGACCACGCTGGCTTGCGTCACCGCGACGGTGTCGGCGCTCGAAGGCGACAGATCGAAGGCGTATTCGAGCAGGTTGCTGATACCGTCGCCATCGGGGTCGGCGGTGCTGGCCGCAGCGACGTCGCCCATCTGTGCATCCTGTGCCCAAGCGGCGTACGCGGACTTCACTTCAAGACCGAACATCTGCGTGGTGCTGCCGCTGGCGTTGGTCGCGGTGACAGTGACGGCGTACAAACCGGTGGCCAACGTCAGCGCAGGCGTCCCGGAGATCAGACCATTTGTGCCATTGATCGTGACGCCCGTGGGCAGACCGGCCGCGGTGTAAGCAGTCGGCGAATTGGTCGCGACCACTTGGAAGTTGAACGCGACGCCGAGCACCAGTCGGGCCGACGAGGGGCTCGTGATCACGGGCACAGGCAGGGACGGAACCGTAACCGTCAGGGCAAGTGCCTTCGTGCCAGAGCCGCCGGCATTGGTGGCGGTGAGCGTGATGGAATAAATGCCCGCGGTGACCGACGTCGGCACAGTTCCAGAGATCAGACCCGTGCTCGCGTTGATGCTCAGACCGGAAGGCAGCCCGCTCGCAGCGTAGGAGGTTGGCGAGTTGCTCGCGGTGATTTGGTAGCTGAACGGCGAGCCCACCACGGTGCTGGCGGTCGCGGCGCTGGAGATGACCGGCGCGGACGGCAACGGAGCGGTCAACGTGAGCGAGAACGTCTGCGAGCCGGAACCGCCGGCATTCGTGGCGACGATCGTCGCAGGATAAACACCGGCGGTCACCGAAGAGGCAACCGTGCCGGAGATAAGACCGGTGCTGCTGTTGATGCTCAGGCCGGAGGGTAATCCGCTCGCCGCATACGACGTCGGACTGTTGCTCGCGACCACCTGGTGGCTGAAGGCGGAGCCAATCACCGCGCTGCCGGAGGCCGCGCTCGTGATCACCGGCGCCGAGGGCAGCGGGTTCGTAAGGGTAAGCGAGAACGTCTTGGTGCCGGAGCCGCCAGCGTTGGTGGCGGTGAGATTGACCGAATAGACACCAGCGATGAGCGACGAAGAAACGGTGCCGGAGATAAGGCCGGTGCTCGTATTAATGCTCAGACCGGAGGGCAGCCCGGTCGCGGCGTAAGAGGTCGGCGAGTTGGTCGCCACAATCTGGTGACTGAATGACGAACCGATCACCGCACTAGCCGAACTCGCGCTCGTGATCACGGGCGCCGACGGCAGCGGAGCGGTCAGCGTGAGCGAAAGCGTCTTGGTGCCAGTGCCGCCCGCGTTGTAAGCCGAGAGCGTGATGGAATAAACGCCCGGCGCCACCGAGGATGAAATCGTGCCGTAGATCTGGCCGCTGCTGGTGTTGATATTCAGGCCAGAGGGCAGCCCGGTCGCATTATAGGATGTCGGCGAATTGCTCGCGACGATCTGGTAAGTGAAGGAAGAGCCCGTCACGCCGCTCGCGGTGGACGCGCTGCTGATCACCGGTGCAGAGGGCAACGACGCAGTCACCGTGAGCGAGAACGTCTGCGAACCAGAGCCGCCGGCATTCGTCGCCGTGAGCGTCACGGTCTTTACGCCCGCCGTAACCGATGAGGCAACGGTGCCGGAGATCAGACCGGTGCTGGTATTGATGCTCAGGCCGGTGGGCAAACCGGTCGCGGCGTAGGAAGTCGGGGAGTTGCTCGCCACGATCTGGTGACTAAACGAAGAACCGATCACCGCGCTGCCGCTGCTTGCGCTCGTGATTGCAGGAGCTGAGGGCAGTGGGATCGTCACGGTCAACGCGTAGGTCTGCGTGCCGGTGCCGCCGGCATTGGTCGCGGTCAGCGCGACCGAATAAACAGCCGCCGACACAGAGGAGGAAACGGTGCCGGAAATCAGGCCGGTGCTGGTATTGATGCTCAAGCCGGTGGGCAGTCCGGTCGCCGCGTAGGACGTTGGCGAGTTGCTCGCAGTGACTTGATGGCTGAACGAAGAGCCACGCACCACGCTGCCCGAGCTCGCGCTCGAAATCACGGGGGCCGACGGCAGCGGAGCGGTCAGCGTGAGCGAAAGCGTCCTGGTGCCAGTGCCGCCCGCATTCGAAGCCGAGAGCGTGATGGAATACACGCCCGCCGCGACCGAAGAGGAAATCGTGCCGGAAATCTGGCCGCTGCTGGTGTTGATGTTCAGGCCAGAGGGCAGCCCGGTCGCATTATAGGATGTCGGCGAATTGCTCGCGACGATCTGGTAGGTGAAGGAAGAGCCCGTCACGCCACTGGCGGTGGACGCGCTGCTGATCACCGGTGCGGAGGGCAACGGCGCAGTCAGTGTGAGCGAGAACGTCTGCGAACCGGAACCGCCGGCATTCGTCGCCGTGAGCGACACGCTGTGTACGCCCGCCGTAGCCGATGAGGAAACCGTGCCGGAGATAAGACCGGTGCTGGTGTTGATGCTCAGACCGGTGGGCAATCCGGTCGCGGCGTAGGAGGTCGGCGAATTTGTCGCCACGACCTGGTGACTGAACGAAGAACCGATCACTGCGCTGCCAGAGGCCGCGCTCGTGATCACCGGCGCCGAAGGCAGTGGGATCGTCACCGTCAACGCGTAGGTCTGCGTGCCGGTGCCGCCGGCATTGGTTGCAGTCAGCGCGACCGAATAAACGGCCGCCGCCGCGGAGGAAGAAACGGTACCGGAGATAAGACCGGTGCTCGTATTAATGCTCAAGCCGGTGGGCAGCCCGGTCGCCGCGTAGGACGTTGGCGAGTTGCTCGCAGTGACTTGATGACTGAACGAAGAGCCACGCACCACGCTGCCCGAGCTTGCGCTCGAAATCACGGGCGCCGCTGGCAGCGGATCGGAAATCGTCAGCGAGAAACTTTGAGTGCCCGAACCGCTGGCATTGCTCGCCGTGAGCGTCACCGCGGAGGTGCCGGCGGAAACTGCCGTGGAGACCGTCCCTGAGATAAGTCCGGTGCTCGTGTTAATGCTCAGGCCGGTGGGCAGGCCGGTCGCGCCATACGAGGTTGGCGAGTTGCTCGCCGTGACCTGATGGCTGAACGAGGCGCCGCGTACCGCGCTGCCGGAGCTCGCACTCGTGATCGCTGGCGGCTGTGGAGCGGAGGAGACCACGCTGCCCGTGATTTCGTAGCGACCGAGACTGCCGTAATTCGTGTAGCCGGTTCCAGGGACATCGCCTTCACCGACGCCGACGATGGCGATGTAGTAGGTGCCGGCGGTAAGAGTCGTGGAAATGGACGGATGGAGCGAACCGGTGGGATTGGCGTCGGCCAGAGTGCTTCCGGATGCGTTGTAGAGGATCGCGCGCGCATCGAGATTGGGCTGCGCGGTCAAACCGCTGAACTCGGGCACCAAGGTAAACGTCACGCTGCCACCCGAGGTCGTGAAGCTGTACATATCCACATCGCCAGTACGTTCGATGGTGCCGATGGTCGAGACGGTGGAACCGCTGCTGAAGCTTAACACACCTGCCGTGGCGATCGTGCCGCCGGCATCATCGGTCATGTAGCCGGCGTGATTTCGGGAGTCGGCGATGATGGCGAGGTCGTTTTCGGTGTTGTTGCCGACATTGCCGTTGGTGCCGTAGTTGCCGTTGCTCCACTGAATGACGCTCTTGTAGTAACCGCTGCCCATGATCGGCGCCCAGCTCGTCGCGCCGTCGCCGTGGCCCGAGTAGTAACCGGCGACCAAGGTGCCCGAGGAGCTGTTCACTCCATCGTGCGAAAGCCCGAGTGTGTGGCCGATCTCGTGCGAGACCGCTTCGGCCACGTAACGCGGGTTGCTCGACAGCATATTCGCGAACACCCAGCACGGGATCGTGCTGCTCGCGCCGCCGCCCCCGGAAGAGCTCCAGGAACCGACGTAGGCCACGCCACCGGCCGAGCCATACCAGGCACTGGTCTGCGTGATGATGCAGCGCATGCGGCTTCCAGCGGAAGCGTTGTCGTAGCGCGCGCGGTCGGTGGTCACATCGATGTTGAACGGCCGAAAATCTTCCGCCACGCGGCGCCACACCTCGGTGATCTGTGTGGCCGAGAACCCGGCGGCGGCGGCGTTGATCGCGTTGCCGCTGTTCCAATAAGAATCGGTGACGGTCTCGCCGTCGAAATCCAGATACGCCACCGCTGGCGCCGTCGGGCGGCTGCTCAAAAGATATTCGGGGGCGGTCGCCTCAGCCGTCGATCCGCTCGCCCCAGAATCTACCGGGACAA
>CAMLSH010000147.1 GCA_946482625.1 uncultured Opitutaceae bacterium | reverse complement strand
CCCAAGACGGTCGAGTTTGGATCTGGGCGGGACGGTTTTTTCACGCAGCCGGTGAGGGCGACGACAGCGCTGAGAAGGGCGAAGGAGAATGACTTCGAGAAGAGGTTCATGAGGAAATGGAAAGTCGGCAGTGGTTGACCTTATTGAGTAACGGAATTGCGTCGGCAAGTCATTTATCCCCTGCACGCCACCGACTCGTGAACTCTCCTGATCTGCCGACGTGTTTTCTGTTCGATAACGGTTCGCTGCGGGCGGCTTCGACCCTGAATTTGCGCGCAATTGCCGGCTTGCTGGAGCCGCGAATCGGAACGCGCGTGAAAGCCGTTTCGCTTTTGCATTCGAGCGGGGTGGATGCCGGGGAACTGGGAGGCGTGCGGGCGGAGTTGCTGGAGCCGGCTTTGCTCGCGTGGCTGGCGGAAAGCCCGAAGGGGAATGCCGTGTTGGTGCCGCTTTTTTTCGGGCCGAGCGGGGCGTTGACTGGTTATGTGCCGGAGCGATTGGCGTCGATCGCGGGCAAATTTCCCGAGGCACGAATCGAGCTGGCGCGCTGGCTAGTGGAGCCGGCCGAGGGCGACGTGTGCGTGGCGGAGGCGCTGGCGGAGGTGACACGGGCGACGATACGCGCAGAGGAATTGTCTGCGGCCAAAGTGGTCGTGGTGGATCACGGGAGCCCGCAGCGCGGCGTGGCGGCCGTGCGCGACTGGCTGGCGGATCACGTCAGGCGATTGTTGGCGTCTGAGGTTGAGACAGTCGGCGTGGCTTCGATGGAGCGGAGGCCGGGGCCGGAGTATGCGTTTAACGATCCTTTGCTGGCGGAGCGATTGAGGACGCCACCGTTTGACTCGGGCGATGTTGTCCTGGCGTTGCAGTTTCTCTCGCCGGGCCGTCACGCAGGTGAGGGCGGAGACATCACGGAGATCTGTGCAGCGGCGCGGGCGGAACGTCCGGGACTGCGTACTTGGGTGACGAGTACAATCGGGACGGATGTGCGAGTCCTGGAGGTTTTGGCAGATCGATACCGAGAAGCGGTGGCGGCACTTCGGCAGCGCTGATCGCTGGCTGCGGACGACACGGATGTCATCTCTCCATCTCGGAGAAATGAAAAAGCCGCACGGGTTGTGCGGCTTTGGTCTCAGAAGACTGAAACCGGAAAGGGAGACGCTAACCGAAGTGCGTTCCTTGGTGCGGATCAGGCGAGCTTGCGGGGCTCGATGAGGCCGACTTCCAGCGCGTAGCGGGTGAGGCTGGCGACGTCGTGGAGGTTCAGTTTGCGCATCAAGTTTGTGCGGTGGTTGTCCACGGTCTTCACGCTGATGCCGAGTTTGGAGGCGATTTCCTTGGTGCTGTGGCTTTCGGCGACGAGTTGGAGGATTTCGCGTTCGCGATCGGTGAGGAAGTCGGCGGTCGAGCTGGAGCCGGGGTTCGCGACGACGTTGCGCAGCAGGGCGGCGACAGCGGGGCCAAAATAGGTGCCACCACCGGCGACGGTTTCGAGGCCCTTTTTAAATTCGATGAGGCCGGCGGTCTTTTCGACGAAGCCGTGGGCGCCGGCTTCGAGCATCTCGCGCACGAGCACGGGATTTTCGTGTCCTGAGAAAACGAGTACGCGGACGTTTTTGAGCTGCTTGCCGATGCGGCGGAGGAGATCGACGCCGTTGAGACCCGGGAGCTTGGCGTCGAGCACGAGGAGGTCGGGTTTGACGTCGAGGCAGAGAGTGTACGCGCTTTGCCCATCGCCGCTCTCGCCGACCAGCTGGTAATTTGGATCGCTGCGCAGGATCTCGACGAGCATTTCGCGGATGGCAGTCTGGTCTTCGATGATAACGAGTCGTTTCATAGGCACTATTACTTATCCCTGTTCGGCGAAACCGGGCGTACACTGAACGCAAAACGCATCCGCTTCCGCTACTTAACGGTCATTTACATGGATTTTACGGCACAAATTTCAGCTCGGTCGAAGGCGGTCGATTTATGGGAGATGATGTCTGTGAAGTTGTTGCTGCGTCGGCCACACCTGTCGCGTCTTCGAAATGCGCGGGCTGCGTGCTTGGGCGTGGTGTGTTTGTGGAGCCTGACGACCCCTGCGTTGGCGGAGAAGCCGGCGCAGGCCCCGGCTTCGGCTTCGCGCGAGAAGAATGCACAGGACGCTCCCGCGGCGAACGTCAGCAAACTCCAGGCGTGGAAGGATGCCGAGGCCATCGCAGCGTTGGCGCCTGGGCGGACTGAGGTGATCGGTGCGGGCGATTCGATGAAGCCGGTTTACGGCGAGAACACGATTTTGGTCATCAGCAAGATAGCTTATGACGACCTCAAGCCCGGTATGAGCGTGGTCTATTCCAACCGCGTTGGGAAACTGGTCGTTCACCAGACGCTGGCGCGGGAGGCGAAAGGCTGGCGGGTGCAGGGCATCAATAATACCCGCGAAGACAAAGACCGGGTGACGCGGGAAAATCTCGTGGGAGTGGTTTACGCGTCGTTGTCGTATAGCGACGAGAAACCTTGAGAGGCGCAATGTGGCGCACGGAGACCGCGCAGCGTTGGTGGTGCAGGTCGGCTTGAGATAGCGCGGAGATTAAGCCAGCCGAGAGCCTTCTTTTTAGGGCAAATCCATCGAGCTACGATCTCCGATATCTATGCGGATGCGGCGTCCGCTATCATCGGAATCTGGCAGCAAAATATGCGGCGTTATTCCGTTCGTTTTCCCCAGGGTTGCGTGCGATATTATTCAGCTGCACGGGCGGCACTTCATTCGATGAACACCTTGCTGCTCTACCCGGAGTTCCCGATCACTTTCTGGAGCTTCAAACATGCGCTTAAGTTCCTTCGTAAGCGCGCTCTGCTTCCACCCCTCGGCCTGCTCACGGTGGCCGCTATGCTGCCACGGAACTGGCAGCTGCGTCTCATCGACCTCAACGTGCGCCCCCTCACGGACGGCGATCTCGCGTGGGCCGATCTCGTATGCATCAGCGCGATGATCGCGCAGCGTGGCTCGACGGTGGAGCTTGTTGCGCGGTGCCGCGCGGCAGGGAAAACCATCGTCGCCGGCGGACCGCTTTTCACGAGCGCACAGGCGGACTTTCCGGAGGTGGATCATCTCGTGCTTAACGAGGCTGAGCTGACGCTGCCCGAGTTCCTCCGGGATTTCGCCACTGGGCGGGCCCGACATATTTACGCCTCCGCGGGGTTTGCCGATATCCAGCAAAGCCCTACGCCACGCTGGGAGCTGGCAGACGTGCGGTCCTATGGATCGATGGCGGTTCAGTTTTCACGCGGCTGTCCCTTCGATTGCGAGTTTTGCGATGTGACCGCGAAGTTCGGGCATGTCCCGCGCACCAAAACGCCGGCCCAGGTGGTCGGCGAGCTCGAGGCGATCCAAGCCACCGGCTGGCGCGGAAACGTGTTTTTCGTCGACGACAATTTGATCGGAAACAAGCGCGCACTTAAAAAAGACCTTCTCCCGGCACTGATTGCGTGGCAGCGCACCCAGCGATGGCGCTTCCCGTTTTTTACCGAGGCATCCATCAACCTGGCGGACGACGACGAATTGATGGGCCTGATGACGGAAGCCGGGTTCGACGCGGTTTTTGTGGGTATCGAGACGCCGGATGCGGCGGCGCTCGCGGAGTGCAACAAACGTCAGAATCAGGGCCGCGATCTCGTCGCGGACGTGAAGCGAATCCAGCGCGCTGGCTTGCAGGTGCAGGGGGGATTCATCGTCGGCTTCGACAGCGACGAACCGACTATTTTCCAGCGGCAGATAGCGTTCATTCAGAAGAGCGGCATCGTCACCGCGATGGTCGGGCTGCTCAACGCGCTTCCCGATACCAAGCTCCACGCGCGTCTCAAACGTGAAGGACGGCTGGCGGGAAAGTCGACCGGCGATAATGTCGACGGAACGCTCAATTTCATGACGCGGATGCCTTGGGGTCAGTTGCTCGAAGGCTATCGAAGCGTGCTCCGCGGAATTTACGCGCCGCGACCGTACTACGCACGCATCCGGACGTTCCTGCGCGAATATCGGCCGTCGCGGGTCGCCGCGCCGTTTAACTGGCGACATGGCTTCGCGTTAGCGTGGTCGGGGGTGCGTCTTGGGCTGCTTGGACGCGAGCGTTTCGAGTATTGGCGGCTGCTTGGTTGGACCTGCTTTCGCCGGCCGGCCTCTCTGCCGCTGGCCATTACGCTTGCGATCTATGGTCATCATTTCCGCAAGTGCTGCGCCGCCATGAATGTCTGAGCGACTGTGGGCGCCAAAATCCTTTTTGGCACCGCTGAGAACGACGACGCGTTCTCCCTTATTCTTTACTGTTGGTGGGTCGACCGGGATTCGAACCCGGAACCAACGACTTAAAAGGACGCTGCTCTACCATTGAGCTATCGACCCCCAAACAGAAGAAGGGTCGAAAAAGGTTTTCCGTCGAGGCTTTGCAAGGTTTTTTTCGGAGGTGCGCAGAACTCCTGACACGATTGGGCTGGCCGGGAGCCGCCGGTCGGAAAACATGGGATGATTCACGCAACAAAGTGCGTATCCTCAGAGTCACTCTGTCCTGAAAAAGTGGGAACAATCGAAAAATACACCCATCAAAGTTCCGTTGAACGTATGTCAACGAAAGCTCAGGACGTGGCCTTGGATCGTGTGCTGGTCGATCGCTTTAAAAGCGGAGACCAAGCCGCCTTTGACGAGATGGTGACGCGCTACTGGGATCGCATCTATGCGATGGTCCATCAGCTGCTTCGCAATCAACAGGACGCCGAGGAGGTGACGCAGGACGCGTTTATCCGGGCGCATCGCGGGCTGGTGAATTTCCGTGGCGACTCGGCGTTTTCCACCTGGCTTTACCAGATTGCGACGAACCTCGCGCGGAACCGGTACTGGTATTGGTG
The DNA here is from genome assembly GCA_946482625.1 of uncultured Opitutaceae bacterium. Next base: position 3,571 of record CAMLSH010000147.1, on the reverse strand, counting down.
GCGTCGCAAACGCGATAAGACGGTCTCGTTCGATCAACCGGTCAGCGAAAACAACGACATGCCGTTGTCTGAGGTTTTCGCCGCCGAGATCGAGTCGCCGGATAATGTGACGGTGACCCAGGAATTCGTGGATCGCATCGCCACCGGTATGGAGAAACTGGGTGCTAAACACCGCGAGATTCTGATTTTGCGCAACGTGAAGAACCTCTCGTACGAGGACATCGCCGCGATTTTGAAAATCTCGGTCGGCACCGTGAAGAGTCGCATCGCGCGCGCGAGAGAAAGTCTGCGCGCTAAAATGGGAGATGATTTCAAATGAAAGAACCGCGTTTTATCGAATTGCTCAACCTGTACGTTGACCAGCAGCTGAGTGCGCAGGAAGCCGCTGAGCTGGAAGCTGAGATTCAGCAGAGTCCCGCCCGCCGCCGCACCTATCAGCAGTATTGCCGTATGCAGAAGGGCTGCGCTCTTTTGTTTGAGCACGAACGCACGACGGCTCCTGCCTCCACCGCGCTGGCGCGTGCGATGGCGGATGCTGACCGCAAGATCGTCGCTTTCCCGGAGGAGGCGCAACGTCGCTCGCTTTGGCCGGCCGGCTTTTCGATCGCGGCCGTTGCCGCTGCGGCGTGCGTCGCGTTGGTCGTCGTGTTTCAGGCGAACCAAGGCAGCGTGAACTCCGCCGGACCGAGCGAGTTGGCGACCGCTGAACCGACCGTGGAGCCGGTATCGGTGGCGAGCACTGTTGCCGGCCCGGCCGTGGAACCTAAATCCGAGGTGGTGCTAGCTGCGGCGACGGTCGAAGAGTTCAAGCCGATCTTCACGGTGCAACCGCTGGCGGCTTCCGCCGCAAAGACTGATGGGCTGTTTGTCAGTGTTTCCGAGGACGATGCCCGTCTGCAGGACTGGACTCACCAAGTGCAGCTCAAACCGTTGCGCAAAGTTTCGATCGAGGAGTTCGCGTTCGACGTGCGCGCCAAACCCGAGAGCCCTGCGGCTCCTTTCACGACGAGCAGCCCCGAAGAACCGGCAACGGAATTGAATGCCGTTATGTTCACGCGGTGATGCGGCGGCGGTTGAGCCGCTTAACGTCGAAATCTCACTTCGAGGCGCCCGGTTTTAACCGAGCGCCTTTTTTATGAGCTGCTCAGTGGTGGCTTTGGTGCCGAGCGTGAGGCTGGCGCGGCGGACGGCTTCATCGGCGTCGGCGGCCTTGTAACCGAGAGTCGTCAGCGCGAGCACGGCGTCGCGAATACGGGAATCGCCAGCATTCGCGGGATCGCTGGCGCCGGCGGGATCGCCACCGAGAGCGATCGGATCGGAGGAGGAGGCGCCGACTTTGGAGCGGAGTTCGACGACCAGGCGCTCGGCTGTCTTTTTGCCGATGCCGGGGCACTTCGCGAGCGTAGCGATATCGCCCATACGGATCGCCGATTCCAGCGAGGGCAGGGAGAGTTTGCTCATGATAGTGAGCGCCATCTTCGGGCCGACGCCCGTGACGTGCTCGATCATGAGGCGAAAGAAGTCGCGCTCGGGAATGGTCGCGAAGCCATAGAGCGTTTGCGCGTCTTCACGGTAGATCACGAGCGTGTGAAGTTTCACCGTGGCACCGGTCGCGGGGAGTTTTTCGGCGGTGGTAACGGGGATGTTTACCTCGTAGCCGAGTCCGTTGAGCTCGATGATGGCGCGCAGCGGAGTGGCTTCGGTAAGGAGGCCTTGGATCGACGTAATCATGAGCAGCGGGTGACGGACGGAGGAATGGCCAATGACCAGTGACCAATGATCAGTGTCGGAGAGGAAGGCATGAGGGTATGGACGACGAAACGCGCGTTGAGGAAATAGGGGCCGGTTGTCTGAAACCAATGGTCACTGCGTCATTGGTCACTGGTCATTTCGCGCTTCGCTTCAGCGAAGCGCGAGCACGTCCTGCATGTCGTACACGCCGGCGGCGCGGCCGGTGGCGAGCCATTCGGCGGCGCGGAGGGCGCCTCGCGCGAAGATGCCTCGGTCGGAGGCTTTGTGCGTGAGCTCGATGCGTTCGCCGAGGGCGGCAAACATCACGGTGTGATCGCCGACGACGTCGCCGCCACGGAGGGCGTGGATGCCGACTTCAGTGGAAGTGCGTTCGCCGGTGATGTCTTCACGGCCGTGTCGGAGTGCTTCGGCGGTGAGTTTGCGTTCTTCGAGGATGATCTCGAGGAGGCGCGCGGCTGTGCCGCTGGGGGCGTCTTTTTTGAAACGATGATGCATCTCCACGACTTCGGCGTCGTAGTCCGAGCCGAGCACGCTGGCTGCGCGCCGCGTGAGGGCGAAGAGCAGATTCACGCCGACGGAATAGTTGCCCGACCAAACGCACGGAATCTTCGCGGCGGCGGCGAGGAGGTGTTTTTTCTCCTCGGCGGCGTGGCCGGTGGTGCCGATCACGAGCGGCTTGCTGAAGGCCGTCGCGTGTTTGATGACTTCGCCGGTAGTGGCGTGGAAGCTGAAGTCGATCACCGCATCCGCCGTTTTGATACCGGCGGCGAGATCATCGCCTTGATCGAGGGCGGCGGAGATGGTGTGGCCGAGGTTTTGAGCGGCGGCGGTGATGGCCTGGCCCATGCGGCCGCGAGCGCCGACGAGTGCGATGCGAAGAGGCATGGCGGTTACTTGCCGGCGGCGGTGAGCGCGGCGATGAGGATTTGCTTGTTGGCGTCAGTCATCTCGCAGAGCGGCGAGCGGACTTCTGCGGAACTGATGCGACCGGCGCGGACGAGGGCGGTCTTCACGGGCACAGGATTGGGCTCGATGAAGAGCGACTTGAAAACCGGATAGAGTTTGCGATGGAGCTTCGCGGCCTTGGCGAACTCATCGGCGAGGGCGAGTTCGGCGAGTTGCGCGATGTCCTTTGGCAACAGGTTCGAAGCGACGCTGATCACGCCTTCGGCACCGACGGCCATGAAGGGCAACGTCAGGCTGTCGTCGCCGCTGAGGACGGTGATATCTTTGCCCAGCGCCTGCTTGATCTGGTCAACGCGATCGACGGAGCCGCCCGCTTCCTTGATGTAGCGGACGTGCGGGTACTTCGCGCGGAGGCGTTCGAGCACGCCGACGCTGATCTCGATGCCGCAGCGGCCGGGGATCGAGTAGGTGATGATGGGCTTGTCGGTCGCCTCGGCGATGGCGGCGAAATAGCGGAAGACGCCTTCCTGGCTGGGCTTGTTGTAGTAAGGCGCCACCACGAGCATGCCATCGACGCCGGCCTCGTGGGAAAGGCGGGTGAGCTCGACGGCCTCCTTGGTGGAGTTGGAGCCGGTGCCGGCGATGACCGGGACGCGGCCCTTCGTGTTTTCGACGACGGCGCGGACAACATCGAGGTGTTCCTCGTGCGTGAGAGTGGGGGATTCACCCGTGGTGCCGACGGGGACGAGGCCGTGGATGCCCGATTTGATCTGAAACTCCACGAGCTTGCGGAGATCGTCGTAAGCGACGGCCTCGTTCTTGAACGGGGTCACGAGAGCGGTGATGGCACCGGTAAGCGGACGGAGTTTCATGGAGGGTTTACAGGAAGATACCTTGCGGAAAAAAGCAGGCA
>CAMLSH010000146.1 GCA_946482625.1 uncultured Opitutaceae bacterium | reverse complement strand
CTGCGGCCGGCGGACGTTTATCTCAGGTTGAAAGCGAATCGGGCTAGCAGGGGCTCAAGTCCCGGCTACTTTCGTTTGAAGCAAGGTTACTCGGCTTTGAACCAAGGTCGCCCGGCTTGAAGCGCCGGTTGCCTGGACTCAAGTGCCGCTCGCCCGGACTCAAGGGTTGCTCGCCCGGGTTGAAGTTCAGATCGCACGCACTCAAGTCCGGCTCGCGCGAACTCAAATCCAAGTCGCACGGCCTTAAGCTCAAGTCGCACGCAGTCGAACCCAACTCGCGCGGGTTCGGGCTCACGTCGCGCGGGCTTTAAGACTTCTTATACACACTCAAAGCTGGGTTGCACGGACTCAAACCCGACTCGCGCGGACTTGAGTTCAGATCGCGCGGACTGAAGCCCGTGTTGCACGAACTCAAGCCGGGGTCGTACGGGTTCAAGTCCAAGTCGCACGGGCTTTAAGACGTCTTATACAAACTCAAAGCCGGATAAGCCGTGTTTGAGTCGGGGCAAGGCGGACTTGAGGCCGGCAAAGGACTCCTTCAACGGACCGGGTGTTGTTCACCCCGTCTCAACGGCGTAGTCCAGTCTTGGCGGGTAGGGTGTGAGCCAGCGTGGTCTCAACCTCCAATAAACACGGCTAGACGTAAACGTACCCCTGCTTCGATCAAACGCGCGCAACACCGTGCTGACGGCCTGGCTTCCATTGGCCCCGAAGTCGCGCTCGACGATCTCACCTCTGTATTGAGATAGAAAGTTTGGCCGTTTTGGACATTCTTCCGTTCCATTGGAAGCCGCGCGACGCCGCACCACTCGGCGGATCAAACCCACATCCGCACACCGACCAGGCCCCAGGAGAAAAAGAACCCGGCGATGAAGACGAGGCCAAGGGTCACGAGCACCGCATGCCAGTAGGCGAACCGGTTCATGGGCGCCCGCCGATGACGCCAGACCGCCACGACGCTGCCGAGCGCTCCAAGCGGGATCAGCAGCGACGTCACCATCATGCCGATGGTCCACAGATTGGGTTTACCCAACAACTCAAAGCCACGTGATTCGGCTGCGGAATAAAACCAAAAGCATCCGACCAGCGCCGCCGCGCCGACCAACGGCCACAACCGCACCGACCAAGGTCCGGGATTCGGTAATCGGCCCAGCACCTTCCGCAGACCCCAGATCAACGCGAACAGCAGCGAACTCGCCACCAGCGGAAGGGAGACAGCGATGCCCCCGAGCGGAACCCACACCCGGAGCGGTGAGATCCGCCGATAAGTCATCTGGCCGTATTGGAGTAGAGTTTCACCGTCCTCGTCGCGGACCAGCGCCAAGGTCGGCTTGGGCTCTTTTTCGAGCCGGAACAGGTTTTCCGACACGGCGATCCAACGGGTCCATCGGTGACCGACCGCCGCCCGAAAAGCCACGCCCTGCGCGTCGGCGCGAACCCGGCGCAGGCTCCCGTAATGTTCAAATAGACCGAGATAGTCGGAATCCCGCAGGCCTATGTTCGCGTAATAACCTGGGAGGCTCCGCTGCAATTCGTCGGAGAGCGAGACGTCCGAAACGCCAGCGGGGACCTTCAGGGGAGTTGCGTCTCGCATCAGGTAACTATCCACCGCCCCCCGGATCCGGAACAACGCTCTAGCGTTGTCGGTGTTGATCATGACGGCCCGGCCGAGCCCGAGTTCCGGAATGTAGCCGAAGATGGCCACGGCACCTTCCACCCCACCTGTGTGCCCGTGTTCTTCGTAGCCCCGATTGTAGGCTGCCGCGTTGTACAACCCGTAGCCGATGGTAATGCCCGCCCGAGCTGCCGGCAGTGTGCCGGGTACCTCCAGACGGTTTGTCGACTCTTCGCTCAGTATCCGCCGCCCGGAGACGCTGCCTCGCCGCAGATGAAAGAGCAGGTAGTTCGCCATGTCCTCGGCTGAGGCACTGATCGCCCCGGCGGGTCGATAGATCATGTGCCGATAGGGCACGGGCCGCCGGTCATCTCCCCGGTAATTGGTCGCCCTTGTCTGCTCCACCTCGGGTGTCAGGAAGTAGCTCGCCGTCTTCATCTCCAGCGGCGCGAAGAAGTTCTCGCGCACGTAATCCTCAAAGCGTTGCCCCGCCGCTTTCTCAACCACCGCGGCCGCCAGCATGCTGCCGTAGTTCGTGTAGCCGCTGCGGCTACCCGGCCGCCAGCGCACGTAGCGATTGCCCGGTTCGAGCGACAGCGCTTCCGCCGTGGTCGCCGGCTTGGGATCGTTGTGCGCCCACGAGCGTCCCCTCCCGTCGGGCACTCCGGAGGTGTGCTCGAGCAGGTGGACCAGGCGGACGGGGTCCGACGTCTCCCACGGATTTTTGATCGGACATTCCGGCAGCCACTGGCGGACCGTGTCGGTCAGCTTGAGTTTTCCTTCCTCCTGCAGTTTCAGCGCAGCAAGCGCCACGAACTCTTTCGACACCGAGCCGATGCGGAACGGAGTCTGCGCCGTCGCGGGTCGTTTCGACGCCACATCCGCCAGCCCCAACCCCGCCACCCACTCGACGTGATCACGCGACACGAGCGCCACCGCCGCACCCGGCGTCCCGGTTTCGCGAAGTATCTTCTCAATCTCCGCCTGCAATTCAGCGATGGTCTGCGGACTTGGTTTCTTTTCGGCGGCGGCGATCTGGCCAACACCGGCCACGATCAGGGCGAGAGCGACGAGGGGTTTGATCATAACGTTGAGCAGGGATTCAGATAGCTCACCACGTGGGTCTGGATCTAGGCGACCGGGTCCGCCTCGCAGGATACGAGAGGAAATATCGGCCTCATTTTCCCGCCTGCCGGCGAGCCGTTTCCTGGAGGTACGCGTCCACAATCTTCATTGTCACTGCGAGTTTCCAGCCCTCGGGAGTCTGTTGGAATTCGTAGCCGTCGCCATTGGCGCCGGGCAGGTGTAGCAAGACCCGGCCGGGCCGGAGCTGTTCGAATCTGGCCAGTTCCAGCATCTTGGCGCTGGGATACGGATGATGCATCCCATCCTCGATGTACAAGGCGGCGGCTGCGGCTTCGATCGAAGGTAACAAGGACGGGTTTCCTGCGCTTTGCGCCGCGAAATGCTGCAACGTTTTCTGACGCGCGTCCTCGTCATAAATGAGCAGCTTCTCCATCAGCGCGGCGTCAGCGTGGTCACAAGCCCAGGCCAAGGTCTGCAACGTGGCCAGCGGCGTGACCATGCCTTCATTGCGGTATTCGTCCGCGGCTCCGGGTGTCGCCGGGCCATTCGAGGCCAACGTTTTCTCCGTGACCTCTGGCTGCGCGCTCCGTCCGGGTGACGCCGCGGGCAATCCCATCGCCCCTTTGGGAGCCTGGCTTTGCGCGAGCTGACCTTCGTGCCGCTGGGTGGCCTGCAGGCGCAATTGATCATTCTCGCTCCGTAGGCGCGCGGCTTCGTCGCGACGCTCTTGCTGAACGTGATATTGCCAGCCCGAGGTCAGGATCATGGCGGTCGCGGCGGCGAGGAGAACTGTTTTCAAGGGAGTCATCGCGGAGCCGCTTGGTTCAATCCCAGTTTGTCCAACATTTCATTTCCCAGGATTCGCTTCGCGAGATGCTCGGGATATGCGGGCGGAACGACTATCTTCCACACACCGTCCGCCTGAACCCACAGCATCCCGCCGCGTTTGGCATCCTTGCGGCGCACAACCGCACGACCAGGTCCGAGTTCCGTCGCAGCATAGTCCTCCATCAAGTCCGCTTTCTTAAGCGGCCGCAGGATCGTGTCGGCGATGTACAGGAACACGACGAACTTCTCGGGAGTGGGATAGGCGGCGCGAATCGTCGCCGGCAGGCTCGCGTGCAGCGCGTGGATGGCTTCCCGGCCTTTGTCATCGTAGGTGAGAATATTCTCCAACGCTTCGGATTCACCGGCATCGATCGCCCACCCGTAGGTAAGGAATGCTTCGTAGGGTGTCGCCTGGCCGTGATTGCGATGACCGCTGCTCCCGGCGGCGTGATTTTCCACCAGACGTTTCGTGACCGACTGCAGAAGTGCGTCGGTCTGTTCGGCTGATTCCTGCGCGCCAGATGCCACGACCGCCGTAGACGCCCCGGCAGCGGGCACTTCCTTCAAGCGCGCATTTTCGGCACGCAGGAGGGCGAGCTCCTGGTCACTAACCCCGCCATCCAAGGCGGTCCAAGCCAGCAGGGTAATGCCGGTCGCGCAGGCCGCACCCAAGACTGCGGCGGCCGGTTTATTGAGGAGTAGACTGGTGAACAATGTGGCGAGCGCCCCGACCGGAGCGGCGACGAGGGCGGTGGTGGATACGCTCGCGGCCATACCCGTGGGCGCCTGAGCAAACGCCTGATTCGCCAACAGCAGGCCGAGCGCCGCCGTAGTGGAGGTGACGCTACGTTTCCCCAAGTGACCGCGCAGTTTGTCCAAGGCCCGCTCCGTGCGCATACGCGCGGCGTTTTCCGAGAGGCTGAGTTTCTCGCCCACCTCGGCAAAAGTCAGTCCTTGGAAAAATCGCAGCAGCACGATCTCACGGTCACGTTCCTTGAGCTCTTCGAGGGCGTCATCAATCACCGGCCGGAGCCGCTCCCAATCCACGGAGTGCTCTAGCGGGCTAATCGTGTCAGGCATGGCTGCGAAGGTCTCGTGGTATTTTTGCCGGCGGAGTTCCGCCCGGTTGGCTTCCATGGCCACGTAGCGGGTGCTTCGGAAGAGCCAGCCGGTCAGCACGGGGTGATGGCAAAGACGCGCCGCTTTGCGGGCGAGATCGGTGAAGACTTCTTGGGCGATCTCCTCCGCGAGGTGCGCCCGGCCCCCGGTGCTGCGGAGCGCCGTGGCATAGACCAGTCCGAGATGACGCTGTACGAGCTCGCCAAAGGCGCGACCGTCCTTTTGTCCGGCGTAGCGGTGAAGCAATTCGGCATCGGTCGGCATGGGGTTTCACACTAATACAGCCGGCCGGCGCAAAAGCGCACAAAAGATCTTAGCCTGCCGACCATTTTACTCGGGAATGGACCCGGACCACTCTCTCATCCGCCTGACGTAGTTGTCCGCTATCTTCTCGGTGAGCCACTGACCAGGAGCAGAGGCTGATCAGGGTGATGCTGATCTCCCCGCACCGCTGGACGCACGATCTGGTTTATCAGGCGAGGGTGACGGTCGTGGGAGGCGGGGCCCAGCGCAGGCCGGCGGCGGCGAGGCCGATGCCGCGTTGGGAGGCGGTGCGCAAGGCGTCGTCCAGTCCGTGGATGAAGGTGAACACGCTGTCGTCGGCGCGGTAATCCTCCAACGCATCGGCCGGCACCGGGATGATGGGGAAGTGCGTGTGCAGGGCGTGGACGCACTTCACGTGTTGCGCGGCGAGTTCCGGAGTGCAGATGAAGGCGGGTTCTCCCTGAAGACGCGCGAGCACGGCGCGAAGCATGCGCTCGCGGGTGTTGGCTTCAGGGGCGGACGGGAAATACCAGCTGGGATGGCTGCTCTCGATCAGGGCGTGGTCATCCTGCTCCCATTCGGCGCGGCCGTCGGTGCCTTCGATCTTGAGGGAAGGCCGGGAGATTTCACGGGAGCTGTGCGTGCCGTAGAAATCGAGCTGGCAGCCCTCGCGGGTTTCCAAGCGGATCGCGGCCGTGTCGAAAGATTCGATACGCTGCGCGCGATAGAGCCCGGCGGTCATGCGTTCGGGCGTGGCCGAGGTGTTTTCCTCCGCGCCGGCGAGGAAGAGCATGAGCATGAAAAAGTGGGACATCGCGTTGTTGACGGGCGAGTCGAGCACGGCTTCGTGACCGATGTGGAGACGGCCGGCCCAGCTGTTGCGCGCGTAATAGGCGTGGCTGCGCGGCCAGGCGCCGTGGACGACGATGCGTTTCAATCGGCCGATCTCGCCGCGCAGAAGACGGTGCTTCAACTCACGCACTTCAGGCGCGTGCAGGTATTGGAAACCCACGGCAACGGTCAGGCCGGTGGCGCGTGTGCTGGCGCTGATTTTTTCGGCGTCGTCGAGCGTGGCGCAGAGCGGTTTTTCGACGAGGACGTTCACGCCGGCGGTGAGCAACGCGACGGTCATGCGCGCGTGGAGGTGGATGGGCGTCGGCAGGATGGCGAGCGCGAGTCCGAGTCGTGGAAGTGCGAGGAGCAGGCTTTCGAAGTCGAAGAAAATTTCGCAGTTGAGCGCGTGGAGTTGCCGCGAGATCTCGGGATCGTTGTCGGGCGGGAGGCAGACGGCGGCGGCCAGCTGTAGCTCTCCGCGTTGGTGGAAATCCATCAGGTGCTGCAGATGCACGCGGCCGTAACCGCCGGTGCCGACGAGGCAGACTTTGAGCGGCGGTGTCATGAGCTTATGCGAGCGAAAGAAGACAGGGGAGTCATGTGAACCGAAGGGGGTGGAACATGGATTCAGTCGGGGTGAACCGAGGCGTGCTCATTTCTGAACACAGGAAAACGCCCCTCAATGTCACCAAACCGTAACGGTTAGATTGCCAGCCTCCTTGCCGGTTCGGAGGATGCGCCCACGCTTGCCGGAAATCGCGCCGAGACCTTTTCTGTCTGCCGGCTGCTCAACCCCACGCTTCGGCTTTCCCTTCATTTCATGAGTGGCATCCATCCCCTAGATCTCGCCGTCATCCTTGCTTATCTTTGCCTCGTTTTGTTCATCGGCCAGCGCATGGCGCGTGGGCGAAATAAGAGCCAGGAGGACTACTTTCTGGCGGGCCGGAAGCTCGGAAAAGTTTATCAGTTTTTCCTGAACTTCGGCAACGCGACCGACGCCAACGGGGCGGTGAGCGCGACCAGTGTCGTCTATCAACAAGGCGTGTCGGGCGTGTGGCTCGGGTTTCAACTCATTTTTCTCAATCCGTACTACTGGTTCATGAATCTTTGGTTCCGCCGCGTGCGTTTGGTGACGATGGCGGACTTGTTCGAAGACCGGCTGGGCAGCCGGAAGCTGGCGTCGTTTTATGCACTGTTCCAAGGGCTGACGGCGGTGTTTGTCGTGATCGGTTTTGGCAATCTGGTGACGTACAAGATCAGCGCGGCGCTCATCGTGAAACCCGAGGTGACGTGGACGGCGCAAGAGCGCGCGTCGGTTGAGGGGCATCGCGAATTGCACGCGTTGGAAGTGAAGATGAAGACGGCACCGCTGGCGGAGGCGGAAGGCGCGCGGTTGACGACGTTGCGCGAGCAGAACGCGCGCGGGGAGTTGAAGAGCTACGTGACGGCGCTGGAGCCGTTGAGCTTCTACATCATCTACACGCTGATCGTCGGAGCGTATGTGATTCTTGGAGGCATGGCGGCGACGGCGGTCAACGAGGTGCTGCAAAGTCTGATCATCGTGGCGTTTTCGATCATCTTGATTCCGTCGGGGCTCTCGGCGATCGGAGGCGCGGATCAGCTGCGGGAGCGAGTGCCGGCGGCGATGTTCGAGCTGGTGGGCACTAATACGGCGACGCAGCAGGTCACGGCGTTGTCGCTTTTTGCAATTTTCCTCGTGGCGATCGTGCAGATCAACGGGATCATCGGCAACATGGGCATCAGCGGCTCGGCGAAGAACGAATTCGCGGCACGGTTTGGCGCGGTCTCGGGCACTTATGCGAAACGGCTGATGTTCATTTTGTGGGCTTTTGCGGGTTTGATCGCGGTGGCGTTGTACAGCGGCGCGAATGCGCTCTCCGATCCGGATCTGGCGTGGGGCACGATGTCGCGGCAGCTGCTCGGGCCGGGGCTGCTCGGGTTGATGATCACGGGCGTGCTGGCGGCGAATATGTCGACGGTGGCGGCACAAACGGTGTCCGTGTCGGCGTTGGTGGTACGCAACCTCTACCGGCCGTTCAGACCGAACATGAGCGAGGCGCAGGCGGTGCGGGTGGGACGGATAACGATGTTTGTCGCACTCGCGCTCGGCGTGCTGGCGGCGTCGATGATGGACAGTGTGTTCTCGGCGCTGCTGCTGGTGCAGACGGTGGCTGTGCCATTGGGAGCGACGGTGATGCTGATGTTTTTCTGGCGCCGGCTGACGGTGGCTGGTGCGTGGGCGGGAATTCTCGTGGCAACGGTGTTGACCATCGTCGCGCCACTTACGTTGTCGCGGATCGACGCGGTGCGGGCGCATTCATCGCTCGTGGTGCGAGTGGACGACGCGATGGGACGGGCTCAGCCGATCTATTTCGAGTCGGTGGTGAGGAAAAATCCGGACGATCCGACCAGTGCGCTCGTCGGTCGCGGGCGGTTGCATGTCGAACTGGTGATTTTGCGTCTGGTGGGTTTCGACGTGGAGAGCATGACCGCGAGCGGACGTTTTGCGGGCCGGTTTTTCGTCGATGTGTTCATGCCCTTCGCGCTGTTGATCGGGGTGAGCTTGTTTACCCGGCCGCCGGCGAAAGAGCGCGTGGATCAGTTTTTCGGCCGGATGAAAACGCCCGTGGGGGCGACGCCGATGTTGGAAGTGGCGGCGATCGAAGAAACGAAGCGCGACCCGCACCG